>JBGQCE010000146.1:0-7590 GCA_041495185.1 Bradyrhizobium sp. | reverse complement strand
CGCCATGCGTTGCATCCGCATGGAACTTGGCGAGCCAGACGACTCCGGGCGGCGGCGTCCGATCCCGGTGGCCGGCAGCGAGTTCGAGTTCGAGACCGATCAAGTCGTGTTCGCGATCGGAACCAACGCCAACCCGATCATCGGGCAAACTTCGCACCTTCACCTGAACAAACGCGGCTATATCGGTGCTGACGAGACGCTGGCGACCTCGATGGCGGGAGTATTTGCCGGCGGCGATATCGTCACCGGCGCCGCGACGGTGATCGAAGCGATGGGCGCCGGTCGTAAGGCCGCGCGCAGCATGAAAAACTATCTAAGAATCCGTGATTCCGGCGTCGACGATGTCAGCGAAGGCGGCGTCGGGACTTTCTTCGGAATCGATCTGCGGGAGCGCAACTACGCGCGCATTCGCATTGCCTAAGGTAGCAAGATGAACGAAATGATTGCCGAAGCCTCCGTGAAGCCTCGCCTCCGCGCGAGCAAGCCCGCTCCGACCGGGAAGTCCGCTGTCACGTTGAGCGAACATATCGTCGAGATCATCAGCGATTCCGGTGAAGGAGCGCAGCGCTGCGGACAATCACTCGCAGCGATTGCCGCCCGGATGGGCAACGGGGTCTGGACCGTAGAGATCATCCCGGCGGAAATCCGGCCGCCCGCCCGCAGCGTTGCCGGCGGCAGCGGAAACCGCATTCGTATGGGCTCCCGCCGTGTCACCAATGGCGGCAACGAAACCGACCTGGTGATTGCTTTCAACGAGCAGGTGCTGCTCGGCCGCGTCCGCACCGGTGAACTCAAGGCAGGCTGTACTATTCTGCTGGAAAGCATGTGGCGTGAGAGCGCGGACAAGAAGATCGCTGCGACCTACGTCGAGACCCACGACCAGCTTGTGGCGGCGGGATACAAGGTTATCGAGGCACCGATGGAGCGCGAGTGCCGTACCATCGTCGCCGATGCCCGGCGCGGCAAGAACATGTTCGCGCTGGGAATGCTCTGCAATATCTATAGCTTCGACCTGCAGCTCGCACGCGAGCAGATCGCCCGCACATTCGGCAAGAAAGATACCAGCGTTATCGAGTCGAACGTGAAGCTGCTGAACGCGGGCTATGACTGGGCCGAGAAGAATCTCGAGTTCAAGTATCGCATCCCGGCCACTCGCAGCGCCGAACCGCAAATCGTGATCGACGGCAATACCGCGCTGGCGCTTGGCGTCCTCGCCTCCGGCATGGAAATCTGCGCGATGTACCCGATCACGCCTGCCACGTCGGTTTCGCATTATCTGAGTAACGTGTTCGAGAAGGTCGGCGGCATCGTCCACCAGGCCGAAGACGAGATCGCGGCCTGCACTTTCGCGATTGGCGCGTCGTATGCCGGAAAGTGCGCCGTCACCGTAACCTCCGGACCTGGATATTCGCTCAAACAGGAAGCAATTGGACTTGCGGTGATGGGCGAAATTCCGCTCGTCGTCATCAATGTGCAGCGCGGTGGCCCCAGCACCGGGCAGCCGACCAAGGTCGAGCAAGGCGATTTGATGGCGGCAATCTTCGGTAGCCACGGTGATGCGCCCAAGGTGGTGATCGCGCCGGGCACTATCGAGGACTGCTTCTATTCGGTGATCACCGCACGCAGGATCGCCGAGACCTTCAACATGGTGGTGGTTATCCTTTCCGACGCGAGCCTGGCCTCGTCCCAACAGCCGTTCACGCGGCCGAAATTCAGCGAGGCCTGGCTCGCTCCGCCGGTCGATCAGAGCGAAGTGCCGGGAGGGAGTAAGCCCTATGACTGGAATCCGACGACCGGATTGGCGCGCCGCTTCATCCCAGGTCAGCCCGGCGGCATGCACACCCTGACCGGTCTGGCGCATGACGATCTGAGCCATGTTGCCTACGACCCGGATACTAACGAAACGAGCATTCGCGCGCGCAGTCACAAGCTCGCCGCGCTGCAGAAGACTCTAGCCACACCTCCGGTATTCGGCGACGAGAAGGGCGACCTGCTGGTGATCGGTTGGGGCAGCACCAAAGGCGCGATCGAGGAAGCCGTGACGAACCTGCGCGCCAAAGGCCATAAGGTCTCGTCGCTGCATCTCACCTTCCTGCAGCCGATGGCTCCAGGCATCAAAGAGATCATGCAACGGTTCGAGAAGATCATCGCGATCGAAGGCAACTGGAGCGATGACCCGAATGACGCGATCATAGACGAGAGCAACCGTCGCTACTCGGCGCTCGCGATACTGCTGCGCTCCCGTTACCTCGTCGACGTCGATTGCTGGAGCGAGGTGCGCGGCCAGCCAATCAAACCGAATACGATCGAGCGTGTCGTCCTCGAAAAACTGAAGCAGTGAGAAACACGACCATGACCGTTCATGCCACCGAATGCCTCTTGCGGATGTACGATCAGCATCACGAGCTTGAGGATTATCAGAGCGGCGTGCCGCGCTGGTGCACCGGCTGCGGCGATAACGCCATTCTCGCGGCGGTGCAGCGTCTCTGTCGCGATGAAGAGCTCCGCCCGGAGAAAACCGTGTTTGTCTCCGGCATCGGCTGCTCCAGCCGCTTTCCCCACTATATGAAGACCTATGGATTCCACGGTATCCATGGCCGCGCGCTGCCGGTTGCCGAGGGCATCAAGATGGCACGGCCGGATCTCAACGTGTTCGTCAATACCGGCGATGGCGACTGCTGCAGCATCGGCGCGGCACATTGGATTCACGCCATCCGCTACAATATGAACATGACGGTAATGCTGCACGACAACCAGATCTATGGTCTGACCAAGAAGCAGGCATCGCCGACGTCACCGCGTGGAACGAAGAGCAACACCACGCCGCGAGGCAGT
Source organism: Bradyrhizobium sp. (assembly GCA_041495185.1). Lineage (GTDB taxonomy): Bacteria > Pseudomonadota > Alphaproteobacteria > Rhizobiales > Xanthobacteraceae > Bradyrhizobium. The sequence continues at coordinate 4,755 of JBGQCE010000146.1, read as the reverse complement.
TATCTCGAAGCACTGCAACCGCTGACGGTGACGCTCGGCGTTCAGAACGTATCCTTCGTCGCACAAGCGGTCGATTGGATACCTGAGGTGCTCTACGACATCATATTGAAGGCCTATCACCATAAAGGGCTCTCGTTCGTCCGCATCATTCAGCGTTGTCCGGAATGGCTGCCGAATGTGTTCGAGCCGTGGATGCAAGATCCGCTCAGGACCATGCTTCTCACGCACGAAGACGGCCTGACGATCAGCCCGAACCTCTCCAAGATTTACAAGACTCAGGAGCGGCACGATCCATCGAACATCAACCGCGCACGCGAGATCGCCTCGCTTCAGGACCCGATTCCAGTCGGCATCCTTTATCGCAACCCGGATGTTCCCTGCTACGAAGAACTTCGCAATGCCGGACAGCAGCGTTCGACGCGCTACATCAAAGCCGGTCTCGACGCGGAACTCGACAAGTTCACGATCTGGCCACAGGACGCGGACAGCAACATTCAGCCCGGCGCGTGAAGATGTGACGATTAATGACTGAAACGACTAAGGCGATTTTGGCATGCAAGTAGAACTTCAAGCACACATCGCGTTTCATCTCACGGGTCGGTTACCCCAGGGCGAGTTCGATGCGCACGCTCAGAGCGATCTGTATCCTGCAATTTTCGCCGAATACCGGGATCTAACCGCGCTTCGGTACGATTTTCCGCTCGTGCTCGTTCGCGCAGGCGATGATCGACAATCGGTACAATCGCTTTCCGGACTGATCGATAGCGCGCTCAAGGCCGTCGCGGCGGACAGAGACGGAGAACGAGTGAGGTGGGATGGCATCCGGCTCGAGCGGGAAATCCGAAAACTGGTCGCGGAAGGCGTGGCCGGGTCGCTGTCCAAGCTGTGGGACATCGCTGCAGTGCGCATTGGCGCGAAAACCGACGAGCCGTTGTCGGATAGCCTGAGCCGCCTACGGACCGCGCTGACGAGCGACGGCGAGGTCGTTGACTGCGATATGGCGATGCCGTTTCGCCTGTTTCAACACCTCTGGCAGGTCGGGCAGAACCGCAAGGCGCAGAAGTTCCGGGCCGACATCAATACACTGATCCTGAAACTGTCCGATATCCTGAGTGCGGAATTCGTACGTTCGAAGGAAGGGCTGAGCGCGGAGCGACTGCGGGCCTCGGTCGGTGCGGCGCATCAGAGCGCTTTCGATTTCGATGCCATGTCCCGCTTGCTGGCCGATAGTACGGTCAATGTCCCGATGCCGGAAAGCCGGCGACGGCGCGTCCGCGGACTGTTGTCAGCGCTGCGGGCGCAACGGTTCTTTTCGCCGGCCAGCGACGGCGAAAAGGGGATCAATGTCGGCGAGCCCTATTCCTTCGTGTTCGAAAAATGCTCCGATGCAATCGCGGCCTACCGCGAGCGTTTGCCAAAAATGGTCGAGCTGGCCAAGGCGATCGCAGTCGCCAGGCTCGAAATCGAAAGCGAATACAGCGAAGCGCGTCACGACGCCTTTTTCGAGGAATTCGGCGACAATGGCCTCGACCCGGAAGACCTCGCTCTGTTTCCTGATTATCTGATTTGCCTGCACGCGGCCGATCTCGCGGCGACAGAGAGCGACCTGATCTTGCAGGCGTTCGTCGCGGGCATGCCGGCAAAGATTGTGGTCCAGACCGACGATCTACTCGAGCAATCGCCGATTGGAAGCGAGTACATGTTTTCGGGACTTCGCAGCAAGCAGCTTGCCAGCACCGCGATCGGATTTGGCGCATACTATGTTCTGCAATCGAGCAGTGCGAGTCTGTTCCGGCTCCGCGAGCAGATTCTTAGCGGGATATCTTATCCCGGGCCGACATTGTTCAGCGTCTTCTCCGGCGCAAGCGGAGCCGGCATTCCGCCTTATCTAACTGCCGCTGCCGCCGCAGAATCCCGGGCTTTCCCGGCTTTTACCTATGATCCATCGGCCGGACCGGACTGGGCATCGCGGTTCTCGCTTCACGCCAATTCGCAAATCGATCTCGATTGGCCGCAGCAGCGGCTCGACTATGAGGACGAGGAGCAACAGCTCGTATCGGAAACCCTCGCCTTCACGCTCGCCGATTTTGCAGCCTGTGACCCGCGCTGCGCCAAGCATTTTGCCAAGGTTCCTCGGGCAAAATGGACCGCCGATTTGGTGCCGGTCTCCGAATTTCTGGCGCGCGAACCGAACGACTTGGTTGAAAAGGTGCCGTGCCTGTTGATGGTCGACAGCGACAACCGCTTGCAAAAAGTGGTCGTCAACGACAAGCTGGTGCGGGAGGCACGCCGCTGCGCCGAGGCATGGCGCAGCTTGCAGGAGCTTGGTGGTGTTCACAACTCGCACGCGGCCCTGCTTGTCGAACGGGAGCGGAAAGCTTGGGCGGAGCAATCTCGGCCGGCGACCGCTCCGGAGGAGAACGTGGGCGGCACGACCGCCGGAACACCGGCCGAGGCACCTGCCGCGCCGGCTGCGGCCGAAGCGGCAACTGAAAGACCATCGGACGATCCCTATATCGAAACGGCCCGATGCACGAGCTGCAATGAGTGTACACAGATCAACGACAAGATGTTCGGTTACGACGCCAACAAACAGGCATCAATAATCAATCCGGATGCCGGAACCTACCGTCAGCTTGTGGAGGCCGCGGAGAGTTGTCAGGTCTCGATCATCCACCCGGGCAAGCCCCGGAATCCGAACGAGCCCGGACTCGATGAACTCATAAAGCGTGCAGAATCGTTCATGTAGAAACGTCGCGCCGTAAGTGCCCACAATCAAACCTGGGTGTCGCATTGATGATGATTTGATGCAGATCAAAGACTGCCGAGGTCTCAGGGTGTGAACTAATAATCTTCCCCTTCCTACCTGGGGATTGAATGCAGACTTAGGCCCGGCGATCCGTAATGGACGGCCGGGCTTTTTTATTTCGGAATTCCGGAAACACGCGTTCACCAAGCGTGAGCTCATAAACACACAAACTCACAAACACCTTGCCGTGGCCGATGGTCGCGGTAGGGACGAGGATTTCTCCTCGCCCCCCGCACAGATCCCGGCGTGCGCTGCTAACGTACCGGGCTCCTCCCTCGGGTTCTGGCGTCGAAGCGGTGACAAGGCAGCGGGTGTATAGTTCTGATTGGCGGAAAGAAGCGGGCGACGAACTGGATGAACCTCTCCCAGTTGAGGCGTGCCGTTTGGCTGCGCCGCTTGAGCGACGCGAGCCAGAGCCGCTTCACCTTGTTGAAGAACCACCACAGGCTCGGGTGGTTACCCGAGACAGCGAAGTAGTTCAGATGCCCTTTCAGCATCTGTTTCACCCAAGCACCGGTTTTCGCGATGGGGTCGTGCATTAACCTGCGCAACTCGATCTTGATCGCCAGTAGCTTGGCTCGCATCCGTTTCTTGATCGTCTTGCGCCCGATGACGAACGAGCCCCATTTGCGTGATCGCGTGCAGAAGTGCGTGAAGCCGAGGAAGTCGAAGGTTTCAGGCTTCCCCTCTCCAAGCTTCTCACGTTGCTTGGCCGCGTGACGGCCAAAGCGGATCAGCCGGGTTTTGTCCGGGTGCAACGCCAGTTCGAACTTGCGCATTCGCTCCTTGAGATCGTCAAGGAACGCCCGTGCCTCGTGCTCATGCTGAAAGCCGACGATGGTGTCGTCCGCATAGCGGATGACGATCATGTCGGCCGACGCCTTGGTGAGGCGCCAGCGATGGACCCATAGGTCGAACACATAGTGCAGGTAGACGTTCGCCAGAATCGGTGAGATCACCGCGCCTTGCGGAGCGCCACAGACGCCACGTGTTCTGCGTCCATCTTCGACAGTGCCGACCTTGAGCCATTTTGCAATGAGGCGCAGGATGCGCTTGTCCGCGATACGGTGCTCGAGGAAACGGATGATCCATGAGTGGGCCATGGCATCGAAGAAGCCCCGGATATCCGCGTCAAGCACCCAGTTCACTTGCTTCCTGAGAATGCCGGCGTGGAGGGCGTCCAGCGCATCGTGCTGGCCGCGCCCCGGCCGGAATCCATAGGAGAACCCGAGAAAGTCTTCCTCGTAGATTGCTTCGAGAACCGTCGCGACCGCCTGTTGGACGATTTTGTCCTCCAGGCACAGAATGCTCAGCGGTCGTTTCGAACCATCAGCCTTCGGAATGTAGGTACGTCTGGCCGGACGCGCTCGGTAACTACCCCGGTGCACCTTGTCGTGCAGGTCCTCTAGCTTCTCTTCGAGGTTCTCTCCGTAGGTCTGCCACGTCACGCCGTCGATGCCCGGCGCGGAGTCCCGTTCAAGCGAAAGGTAGCTCCGCTTCAGGAGATCGATGGTGATGTGATGCAGCAGCGCAGTGAACCGTACACTCTTGCTCTGTCGCGCCGCTCGGCGCACGGCGATGAGTCCGTTCGACGCGTTGTCCCGGCGCAGTGTCCGGGCCGCGGCCGTCTCGCCGCCGTTCCCTTTGGGCGGGGTCCTTCCCTCCACGGCCTCCGCCGAGGGCAAGCCCTCTTTGTTCAGCCGCTTCTCGGGTACTATGACCCCGTCCGAATTCTCATCCGCGTGCATGTTCATCGTTCGGCTGTTGCCTTCATGAACCGGCCCGGCTTGCCTGTCCGGACACGGATGAGACTTCCCAGGTTCCGTGCAAAGAACTTCTCCACGTGCACAAGGTCTCCGACTGCGCGAGGTTCTTCCCATGCAAGCCATTCGCCATGAGACGATGTTGCCTTCTCTTTCTCAGAATAAGATCGGCACCTCGGAATT
>JBGQCE010000145.1:0-7657 GCA_041495185.1 Bradyrhizobium sp. | reverse complement strand
GCTTCGTTTCTCGTCATTGCGAGGAGCGACCTGTCCGCCGTAGCTCAACGAGCGAAGGCGGAAGCGACGAAGCAATCCATCCTTCCAGAGTCCGTCCATGGATTGCTTCGCGGAGCCTGTCATCGGGCGCGCATTCGCGCGACCCGTTGGCTCGCAATGACGGCTGAGGCATGTTTTGCGCCTCTAAATGGAATCCCTTCGCATGACTGCCGAACCCGACGCGAAGCTGATCGAACAGGGCCGCAAGCTATTCGCGGGCGACTGGCAGTTCTTCTGGGCCTCGCCCTCGATCGAAACGCTGCCGCCGATGGCGGGCATCGAGGTAGCCTTTGCCGGCCGCTCCAATGTCGGCAAATCCAGTCTGATCAACGCACTGACCGGCCGCAATGCGCTGGCGCGGACTTCGCACACGCCGGGCCGCACCCAGGAGCTGATCTTCTTCGAGGGCCCCGACAATGCCGGCTTCCGGCTGGTCGACATGCCCGGTTACGGCTACGCTTCCGCACCGAAGGCCAAGGTCGCCTCCTGGACCGCGCTGATCCACAAATTTCTGCAGGGCCGCAGCAATCTGGCGCGGGTCTATGTGCTGATCGATGCCCGGCATGGCCTTAAAGAGGTCGATCTCGACGTGCTGAACACGCTCGACAAATCAGCCGTGAGCTATCAGGTCGTCCTTACCAAGGCCGATCAGGTGAAGCCTGGCGAGTTGGAACAACGCATTGCCGCCACTGTGACCGCATTGACAAAACATCCCGCCGCCTTTCCGGAAGTATTAGTGACCTCCTCGCGCACCGGCGCCGGAATGCCGGAATTGCGCGCCGCCATGGTGCGCCTGCTGGGGGAGCGCAGCCGATGATGGCGTCTCGTACTCTGCGCATTCTGATCATTCTGGCCGGTGTCATGGGCGCCGACGGCGTCATCCTGGCGGCGGCATCGGTGCACCAGGCCGATGCGACGCGGTTGGCGTCGGCCTCATCGATGCTGCTGTTTCACAGCTCAGCGGTGCTCGCGGTCGTGGCGCTGGCCGAGCGCGGCGTCATTCATATCAGGATCGGGATCGCCGCCGCATGGGGCTTTGTCATTGCCGCCGCATTGTTCGCCGGCGACCTGACGCTGCGCCAATATGCCGGCCACAGCCTGTTCCCTTTTGCCGCGCCGACCGGCGGAACGCTTTTGATCCTGAGCTGGCTGGTTCTTGCGGTGGCCGCCGCATGGCCGCGCCGAGGGTGAGTGGCGGGAGCCTGTAGCCCGGATGGAGCGTAGCGCAATCCGGGAAAACGCATCGCAGGCTATCGTCCCGGATTTCGCTTCGCTTCATCCGGGCTACGGAATCGACAGCGAGGCTTTGCGCCGTGCCCGCCAATCAGATAGAAACCGCCCCACCCCGCTGACCACGAGACCCGCTTCATGACCGACGCGCCATATATCAGTCCGCTCGATCAGGCCCGAATCCTGTCCGAGGCGCTGCCGCACATGCAGCAGTACGACGAGGAAACCATCGTCATCAAATATGGCGGCCATGCCATGGGCGCCGAAGACCTCGCCAAAGCCTTCGCGCGCGACATCGTTCTGCTGGAACAGACCGCCATCAATCCGGTGGTGGTGCATGGCGGCGGGCCGCAGATCGCGACCATGCTGAAGCGGCTCGGCATTCAGTCGGAATTCGCCGCCGGCCTGCGCATCACCGACGCCGCGACCATCGAGATCGTCGAAATGGTACTGGCGGGTTCGATCAACAAGCAGCTGGTCGGCTACATCAACGAGGCCGGCGGCAAGGCGGTCGGCCTGTGCGGCAAGGACGGCAACATGGTGACGGCGGCGAAGGCGACGCGCACCATGGTCGACCCGGATTCGAACATCGAAAAGGTGATCGATCTCGGTTTCGTCGGAGAGCCCGAGAAGGTCGACCTGACGCTCCTGAACCAGCTGATCGGCCACGACCTGATTCCAGTACTGGCGCCGCTGGCAACATCGAAAACCGGACAGACCTTCAACGTCAACGCCGATACCTTTGCCGGCGCGGTCGCGGGCGCGCTGAAGGCCAAGCGGCTGTTGCTGTTGACCGACGTTCCCGGCGTGCTCGACAAGTCGAAGAAGCTCATTGCGGAGCTGTCGGTGAAGGACGCGCGCAAGCTGATTGCCGACGGCACCATTTCCGGCGGCATGATCCCGAAGGTCGAGACCTGCATCTACTCGCTCGAGCAGGGCGTCGAGGGCGTCGTCATCATCGACGGCAAGACGCAGCACGCGGTCCTGCTCGAACTCTTCACCAATCAAGGCACCGGCACGCTGATACACAAGTGATGATGCCATACGCCAACCCGTCCCCAGTCGTCATGGCCGGGCATAGTAGTCTGCCTGGCGCAGACTACGTATACTTGTCTGCGCTCCCGGCCATCCACGTGTTGCCGGCGGGTTGGAGAAAGGACGTGGATGCCCGGGACAAGCCCGGGCATGACGGTTTGGATTTCATGCGCCACTTTTCTTCTGTCCTCTTCGCGCTACCTGCCGCGATCGTCTCCTTCCTCTTTTCGTCCGCGCCAGCCTTCGCAGACCTGAAACTCTGCAACCGCATGAGCTATGTGATCGAGGCCGCGATCGGCATCGACGACAAGGCGGCGACCGCAACCCGCGGATGGTTTCGCATCGATCCCGCCGCCTGCCGCGTCGTTGCCCAGGGCACGCTGACCGCCGACCGCATCCTGCTGAACGCGCGTGCGCTCGGCGTCTACGGCTCTTCCCCGATCCCGCAGAACGGCGGCGACACGCTTTGCATCGCGCCCGACAATTTCGTGATCGCCGCCGCCCGTCAGTGCCGCGCCGGGCAAACGCCCGCGCCCTTTACCCAGATCAACCCGACCCAGGCCGATGACGGCAATCTGGTGGCCTATCTCGCCGAAGACAGCGAATATGACGACGAACAGGCAAGGCTCGCCGGCATTCAGCGGCTATTGGTGATCGCGGGCTACGATGCCGCGCCGATCGACGGCGTCGACGGCCCGAAGACGCAAGGAGCATTGGCGGCGTTCCTGAAAAACCGCGGGCTGACGCCCGATGTCGTGCAGGCGCCGAATTTTTTTGCGATGATGATCGACGCGGTGCAATCGCCCTCCTCCACCGGGCTCACCTGGTGCAACGACACGCCGCACAAGATCATGGCCGCGGTCGGCACCGACGACGGCAAGACCGTGATCAGCCGCGGCTGGTATCGCATCGATCCCGGTAAATGCCTGCATCCCGATGTTACCGGCCAGCCTAGGCAGATTTTCAGTTTCGCCGAGGCGGTCGATGCCGAAAACCGCGCGCTGAAGGTCAAGGACAGGCCGCTGAACTGGGGCGGCACCACCCAGCTCTGCACCCGCGAGAGCAAGTTCGAGATCAACGAGCAGGGCGACTGCGGCACCCGTGGCCTCGCCGTCACCGGCTTTGCCGCCGTCGACATGTCGAGCGGCGGCAAGACGCTGCGCTTCGCGATGCCGTGATGAGTTCCTCTCTCGTCGTCCCTGCGAACGCAGGGACCCATAACCACAGGCCTGAATTTGAGCCGCTAATGCCAACCACAATCGAGGGCAACTCGAACCGTGCTCCCCATGACCGCCGCGGAGTATGGGTCCCTGCGTTCGCAGGGACGACGGCTGAGGATTTGTGAGACGATGAAAGAAACGCCCCGCTCCTTCACAGACGTCGACACCTGGGTGTTCGATCTCGACAACACGCTGTATCCGCATCACGTCAATCTCTGGCAGCAGGTCGATGTCCGCATCGGCGAATTCGTCGGCGCCTTTCTCAAGGTATCCGCCGACGAAGCCCGCCGGATCCAGAAGGATTATTACCGCCGCTATGGCACCACCATGCGCGGCATGATGACCGAGCATGGCGTGCACGCCGACGACTATCTCGCCTATGTGCACCGGATCGACCATTCGCCGCTGCAGCCTAACCCTGCGATGGGTGCGGCGATTGCAAAACTCCCCGGACGCAAGCTGATCCTGACCAACGGCTCGACCGACCATGCCGACAAGGTTTTGCAGCGGCTCGGCATCGGCGCCCACTTCGAGGCGGTGTTCGATATCATCGCCGCCGAACTGGAGCCGAAGCCGGCGCCGCAGACCTATCAGAAATTCCTGAGGGATCATGGGGTCGATCCGCAGACATCGGCAATGTTCGAGGATCTGGCGCGCAACCTCGTGGTGCCGCATCAATTGGGCATGACCACGGTGCTGGTGGTGCCCGACGGCTCAAAAGAAGTCGTGCGCGAGGACTGGGAGCTGGAAGGCCGGGATGCTGCCCATGTCGATCATGTCACCGACGATCTGACGGGGTTTTTGGAGAGGCTGAGCACGAAGGCGTAATTTTTACGTCGTCCCTGCGAAAGCAGGGACCCATACGCCGCGGCCTATCGGTTAGGCGGTGTGACAGACGCCTTCTGTAAGCAATCAACATTGGTGGTTATGGGTCCCTGCTTTCGCAGGGACGACGGAAGAATGCGCTTGGCCGGGATGACAACCAGCGAGCCTTGACTCTCCGTCCCCAAATTCCGACAAAAGCCTCCCAAATCGCCGCCGTCATGATCCCGCTTCCCAAGGAAATCTCGATGTCTCTGTCCGCCCTCGAATCCATCATCAACACCGCGTTCGATGCCCGCGATGGCATCTCGACCGCGACCAAGGGTGAAGTCCGCGACGCCGTGGATCACGCGCTCGACCTGCTCGACAAGGGCGAGGCGCGCGTTGCCGAACGCGAGGCGAGCGGCAAGTGGAAAGTCAATCAGTGGCTGAAGAAGGCGGTGCTGCTGTCGTTTCGCCTCAACGACATGAGCGCGATTTCCGGCGGCCCGGGCAAGGCATCGTGGTGGGACAAGGTGCCCTCGAAATTCGACGGCTGGGGCGAGAACCGGTTTCGCGACGCCGGCTTTCGCGCGGTGCCGGGCGCCATCGTCCGCCGCTCGGCCTTCATCGCCAAAAACGTCGTGCTGATGCCGTCCTTCGTCAATCTCGGCGCCTATGTCGATGAGAGCACCATGATCGACACCTGGTCCACGGTCGGCTCCTGCGCGCAGATCGGCAAGCGCGTGCATATTTCCGGCGGCGTCGGCATCGGCGGCGTGCTGGAGCCGCTGCAGGCCGAACCCGTGATCGTCGAGGACGATTGCTTCATCGGCGCGCGCTCGGAAGTCGCCGAGGGCGTGATCGTGCGCAAGGGCGCGGTGCTGGCGATGGGCGTGTTCCTCGGAGCCTCCACCAAGATCGTCGACCGCGACACCGGCGAAACCTTCATCGGCGAGGTTCCGGAATACGCCGTGGTGGTGCCGGGGACCTTGCCGGCCCGGCCGCTGAAGAACGGCCAGCCCGGCCCGAGCACGGCCTGCGCCGTCATCGTCAAGCGCGTCGACGAGCGCACCCGCGCCAAAACCAGCATCAACGAGCTGTTACGCGACTAGAACGTTTTCAGTTTTGGTTGAGATGTAGTTGCCTAGCCATTGGCCTCATGGTTCGAGACGCGCGGCGTCGCCGCGCTCCTCACCATGAGGGTCCTGGTTCTCATCCTGAGGAGGCGCCAACGGGTCGCGCGAATGCGCGCCCGATGACAGGCTCCGTGCCGTCTCGAAGGATGTCGCGCTGGGACCAGCAAAACGAGCTGGAATTTGTGCCGCACAGCGCTGGCCCATCGCCTGCATCGCATGTTAAGCGGGGGCATGACTGATGCCCTTTCCATTGCCCGCGATCTCCTGCGCTGCCCCTCGGTAACCCCGGCGGACGCCGGCGCGCTCGGCGTTCTCGAAAATATCCTGAAAGCAGCCGGCTTCGAGGTACATCGCGTCACCTTCGGCGAACCCGGCACCGCCGATATCGACAACCTCTATGCCCGTATCGGCAACAGTGCTCCGCACATCACCTTCGCCGGACATACCGACGTGGTGCCGCCCGGCGACGAGAGCGCATGGACCCATGGCGCGTTCTCAGGCGACGTCAAGGACGGATTTCTATACGGGCGCGGCGCCGTCGACATGAAGGGCGGCATTGCCTGCAGCGTCGCGGCGGTGCTCGATTATCTTGCCGATAATGGCGGGAAGGCAAAAGGCTCGATCTCGTTCCTGATCACCGGCGACGAGGAGGACATCTCCGTCAACGGCACCGTCAAGCTATTGCAATGGGTTGCCGCGCGCGGCGAGAAATTCGACCATTGCGTGCTCGGCGAGCCCTCCAATGTCGAGGAGCTCGGCGATTGCATCAAGGTCGGCCGCCGCGGCTCACAGTCGGGTACGCTTTACGTCGACGGCGTCCAGGGCCATGTCGCCTATCCGCACCGCGCCTCGAACCCGGTGCCGGATATATCGGCGTTGATCGTGGCGCTGAGCAGCGAGCCGCTCGATCACGGCAGCGCGCAATTCCAGGCCTCGAACCTCGAATTCACCTCCGTCGATGTCGGCAACACCGCCAGCAATGTGATCCCCGGCCAGGCACGCGCGAAATTCAATATCCGCTTCAACGATCACCACACCCAGGAGACGCTGCGGATCCTGGTCGAGCTGCGCATGATAAAAGCGGCCGGCAACCGGATCCGCGCGCGCATCGTGTGGGAACCGTCCAACGCCAACGTGTTCGTGACAAAACCCGGCGCCTTCACCGATCTTGCGGTCGCAGCCATCGAGGAGGTCACGGGCCGCCGGCCGGAGCTGAGCACCTCCGGCGGCACCTCGGATGCGCGTTTTATCGCGAGCTATTGTCCGGTCATCGAGTTCGGACTGGTCGGCCAGACCATGCACCAGATCGACGAGCGCACGCCGGTTTCCGATCTGGAGAAGCTGACCAAGATCTATCGCGGCGTGCTCGATCGCTATTTTGCTTGAACTAGTCTAGCTGTCATCATCCGCGAAAGCGGATGATCCAGTACTCCGAGGCTTCTCGTTTGAATCTCAGGGGCCGCGGCGTACTGGATACCCCGCCTTCGCGGGGTATGACGACAGGGATGCGCGGGTATGACGGCCGCACCTAGTACTCCACCCGCACGAGATATAGCCCGTCGGGCGGGGCGACCGGGCCGCAGGCGGTGCGGTCGCGTGCGGCCAAGGCGGCGGCAAGATCGTCGGCGCTCCAGCGGCCCTCGCCGACCCAGACCAGCGATCCCACCATCGAGCGCACCTGGCTGTGCAGGAACGAACGCGCCGAGGTCACGATGTTGACGGTATCGCCCTCTCTCACGACGTCGAGCTGGTCGAGGGTTTTCTCCGGTGATTTCGCCTGGCATTCGGTGTCGCGAAACGTGGTGAAGTCGTGCTTGCCGACCAGCCGCTGCGCGGCAGCGTGCATTGCATCGGTATCGAGCGGCCTCGGCAACCGCCAGGCATGGCCGATGTCGAGCGCCAGATTGGCGCGGCGATTGGAGATGCGATAGAGATAATGCCGCTTCTTCGCGGAAAACCGCGCCTCGAATGTATCGGGCACGATTTCCGCACTGAGCACGCCGATCGGATGCGGCCGCAGATGCGCATTCAGGCCGTCGCGAAATCGCCCCGGCACAAAATGTTTCGCAATATCGCAATGCGCGACCTGCGCAATCGCATGCACGCCGGCGTCAGTGCGGCCCGCGCCATGAACGCGAACATGCTCGCCGCAGATCGCCTTGACCGCGTCTTCCAGCGCGCCCTGCACCGAGG
>JBGQCE010000144.1:0-7757 GCA_041495185.1 Bradyrhizobium sp. | reverse complement strand
TGTGCCGGGCACGCCGCTGTTCAAGTGATGAAGGCGTGTGCTCATAGAATTTGCGAGCAACACTTGGGCCAACACTTGGGCCAACACTGGGCCCAACACTTGGCCTATGTCCGCCTTGGCGCGCATTGCGGACTCGACTCAGACATCACGCCAGGTCATTCGATTACCTCGTCAGCGCGGGCGAGTAGCGTTGGCCACGTCTTTTCCTGCCGATGCAAAGATAAGACGTGGATGCACGGCATCGCAGACAAGTTTACGCAGTCTGCGCAAAGCAGACTGCTATGGCCGGGCATGACGAAAATGAGGAGCGTGCAGTTACGAACTCACTTCGTCGTCTCGACTCCGGCATCCTTGATCACTTTTGCCCACTTCCCGGTCTCGGCCTCGATATATCCGCGGAAATGCTCCGGCGTGTCGCCGGCGAGGGTCAGGCCCTGAACGGCGAGCTTCTCCTTCACCGATGGATCCGCCATCGCCTCGTTTGCAATGCGGTTGAGCGCGGCGACGATGTTCGCCGGCGTTTTCGCCGGCGCGATCATGCCGTACCAGTTCTCGATCAGGAGACCTGGCATGCCGACTTCGGCGGTGGTCGGCACGTCGGGCGCGGTCGGCGCGCGCTGGGGAGCGCCGAGCGCGATCGGGCGCAGCGTGCCGGACTTGATATGCGGCAGCAATACCGGCAAATCGAGGAACGTCATCTGCACCTGCTGGCCGAGCAGATCGTTTATGGCTGGCGCCGCGCCGCGATAAGGCACGTGAACGATGTCGAGCTTTGCCGTCAGCTTGAACAGTTCGCCGGCGAGATGCGGCAGGCCGCCAACGCCCGCGGAGGCATAATTGAGTTTGCCGGGCTGTGCTTTCGCAAGCGCGATGAGTTCGGCCATGTTGTTGGCGGGAACGTTGCTCGTAACGACGAGCATCTCCGGCACGGTCGCGACCAGCGTGATCGGCGCGAAATCCTTGCTCACGTCGTAGGCGACCTTTTCCATCGTCGGGCTGATGGCGAGCGCGCTCGCGCTCACGATCCCGATGGTGTAGCCGTCGGGGCTGGCTTTCGCGACCGCATCGGTCCCGAGCACGCCGGCCTGCCCGCCGCGATTGTCGATCAATACCGGTTGCCTGATCGATTCCGACATGCGCTGGCCGACCACGCGCGCGATAATGTCGTTCGGACCTCCGGCCGGAAACGGCACGATCAGCCTGATGGGTTTGTTCGGAAAATCCTGGGCGGCGGCCAATCCCGGCCACAGCAGCATCGACAATCCCGTCACCAGCACGCCAAGAATTCTCATGAAAGCCTCCCGGGCGCGAACTTCCAAGCCGGCTGCACCCGTCGCGTTTAACCGTTACGGTAAATTCTACGGGACGGGCCGCTTTATGCAAGGTTGGGATGCCTTGCCGCGATGGTATGGCTTTCGCGGATCTGGGCGCTTGTCCGTACCGAGTGAAGAGCTCGGCGCAACCCATGTGCTTGCTCTGAATCAGTTCGCGAGCGACAGGCAGGCAGCTATTTGACCCACAGTTTGAGCGGAACCGCTTCTCGATCGGGGCAGTTCATTGTGCCGGTGTAGGAGTCCGACAATCTTCCGCTGTAACTGCATTCGACCCCGGCGACCGATAGTGTTGCATCCAACTGGGACGATGAGGCCGATATTTGAAAACGCAATTTACCGGTCCTCTCCTCCGGGCCGTCCTGCGTACATATACCGACGTGCTTCATCGTCAACGGCCCGGAATATTCTTGTGTTCGTCCGGATCCATTTCCCGTGACGGTGGCGGTCAACTCCCACTCGCCGAGATAACCTGAGTATCCGATGACCTGGAGCGATTGCGCTCCGGCCGGAGTCGCGAGAGCACCTAGTACGATCGACACAAAGAATGCTCTCACGACGTGCTCCCGTGCCTGTCGCCCCATGCCCCTCAGCGCTTCGCCAGGAACGTGCGCGCGTCGGCGACCTCGGTCCGGGTCTTATCCGCGCCATCGGCGATCGCGACGATTTTCTGGTAATAGTCCCGAGCCTTGGCTTTGTCGCCGGCGTTTTCCGCGGCCTTCGCCGCGCCTATATAGGCGCCCAGCCGGTTTGGTTCCTTCGTCAGCGTCGCTTCAAAGGCGGCGAGCGCATCCCTGGCATTACCGCTCTCTAGCAGCATGACACCGTACAATTCGCGCGCCGGCTTGGGCACGCCCGGCGTCACCGGATGCTTCTCGGTCTTGTCCTCGGCATCGGCAGCGGCACTCATGGCTTTCAGCGCGTCGTCGCGTTTGCCCTCGGCATAGAGCACCCAGGCAGAGGCAATCTGCGCCTGAATACCGACCTGCTCGGACCAATAGGCGTCCTTGGCATCACGCAACTTGTCGCGCAACTCGCCGAGCTTGGCGATGTCAGCCTTGGCGGCTTCCGGATTGCCCGAGCGGGCTGCGCCGAGCGCGCGCGCGAAATAAGTGATCGCCTGCACGTTAGCCAGCGGGCTGGGACGGACCTGAAGTTCCGCCGCGGCCTTCCAGTCGCCGCGTTCCACCGCGTAGCGTGCCGGCGAAACAGCCAGCGCATATGGCCCCGGAAGGAATGTTTCCGTGAAGCCGGCGACCTTCGTCATATCGTCGATGACGGCCTTGGCCTTTGCGTCCTGCCCGAGCTGCAGATAGGCATAGACAAGGTAGTCCATGGAATGCAGCTGGTCGTGGAAATCGGTCGCCTCCTTCGCGGCACGCTGCGCGGCGACGTTGGAGTCAATCGACTCCTTCCAATAGCCTACGCGAGTGAAAATATGTGACGGCATGTGCAGGGCATGTGCCGCCGCGGGGGCGATCTTGGCATAGCGCCGGGCGGCCTCGAGGCCCTTTTCAGCGATCGCTGGATAGTCGTAGAGGTGGATCAGGTAGTGCGCCACGCCGGGGTGTTGCGGCTGGCGTCTTGCGATCACTTCCAGGATGGCCGCGCCTTTGAGCTGGTTAACATAGGTCTTGTCGGCCGGCGAAGCCGAGGTGTTGAGCGCCAGCGCGTAGTGGATTTGCGCTTCGTCATCATCCGGATAGCGCTGCGCCAACTGCTCCATCGCCTTGGCGTAAGCCTGGATTCGGGTGCGGTGATCGACCTTGTCGTAGTCGGCGTACATGACGCCGAGCGCATCGATGTAGTTGCGCTCACGCTGGGTCTTGGCGCCGATGCTCTTTGCCTTCGCCAGAACGGCGGAACCCTCGGCGAGATTCTTGGCCGGCGCCGGGATGTGGGGATTCCACAGCAGGCTGATCGCGATGCCCCAATCGGCAATGCCGCACGTGGGATCGGCCTTCAGCACGTCCTCGAATACGTTTTGCGACGCGCGGTACCAGAACGAGTGCTGATACAGCATTCCGCGGTCAAACAATTTCTGCGCTTCCGGGTTGCACGACGTCTCGAAATGCACTGTGCCGAGCGCCTTGTCGTCCGGTTGTCCGAACGCCGGCTGCGCGAGCGAGAGCAAGGCTGCTCCCGTGAAAGCGATGGTCGCCGTATTCAAGATCTTGATCATGGTCTTCTCCCGGTCCAGGACTCGCAATGCTACGATCGGCAACCCGCTGCAATTTTCGGACGATCAGGCGTTTTCGCGAGGGTCGCCGAGGCAAGTCCTCAATCGCGATATGCCCAACTATGCTGATATCGTGCGGTGCGCAGCCAGCAAGTCTGTTTTTAGAACTGGCCTGCCGCCGGCGAACGTGGTCCAATGGCCACCATGGAAAACGGGTATAACCAGTTCTGCCCGATCGCGAAGGCGTCGGAAGTTCTCGCCCAGCGCTGGACGCCGCTCATTCTGCGCGAACTGATGGCCGATGTTCGCACGTTCAACGACCTTCATCGCGGCGTACCGCTGATATCGCGTGCGGTACTGGTGGCGCGGTTGCGCGATTTGGAACATCACGGAATCATCGAACGCCGCCCCCGTGCGGATGGGCCCGGCCTTGAATATTGGCTCACGCCTGCCGGCGACGCGTTCCGTCCGGTGGTGAGCGAACTCGGTCATTGGGGACTGGTTCACGCACGCGATACGCTGAGGCCCGACGATCTCGATCCGACCCTCCTGCTATGGGGCTTCCGCAAGCGGGCAATACGTGATGCGTTGCCCGACCGCCGCATCGTCGCCCGGTTTGAGTTCTCCGGCGTGCCGGCGAACAGGACCAAGTTCCGCATCCTTTGGCTGTTGCTTGAGCGCTCGGGTGTCGACGTCTGCGCCAAGGATCCGGGTCATCCGGTGGATGTGATCGTTCGCGGCAAGATCGCCGATTTCGTCGCGGTCTATCTCGGGCACGCGCTTTGGCGCGACATGGTCGGAAAAGCGCTGTTTATCGAGGGCGATCAGAACTTGACGCAGTCGCTCCCCGGCTGGATTCGGCTCGACAAAGTGGTTGGCCGGGACTTCCCGGTGGTGCGTCCAGCCGCCTAGTACCCGCTTATCAGCCGGGTCATTCGGCAACACTTCAGCATTTACGCATCGGGTCCCGGGGCAAAGTCCACCCTGAAGGTCCACCATGACCATGTGGCCTGTGGTACGCTCTCCGAACAAGGAGAGGGCCCGATGTCTCTATCTTCCGATACAGACCTCCGTCCCAGGGCGGCGTCAGATTGGTCGCCGCTGATGCACGAACTCGGTCCACGCTTTGCGGAGCGGGCGAGCGTTCATGATGCCGACGATCGCTTCGTCGCGGAAAATTTCGCCGAACTCAGGGCACGGCGGGTTTTTGCGGCGGGCGTGCCGAATGGGCTCGGTGGCGGTGGGGCGTCCTATCCTGAACTCTGCGGCATGCTGCGTACGCTTGCTTATTACTGTGGCTCCACCTCGCTTGCGCTGTCGATGCACACCCATGTTGTGGCGGCCGCGGTCTGGCGCTGGCGGCGCGACCCCGAATCCTCGGAGCGCCTGCTTCGGCGCGTCGCAGACGAAAACCTCGTTATTGTGACCAGCGGTGGATCGGATTGGCTGACAGCATCGGGAACGGCAGAGCGCGTCGTGGGCGGCTGGAGGATCAACGGGCGAAAGATTTTTGCGAGCGGGATTCCTGCCGGGGATTTATTGATGACGCAGGCGATTTACGACGATCCCAAAGCAGGTCCAACCGTGCTGCACTTTGCAATTCCGGTTATGGATGCCGGTGTTGCGCCGCAAGACAGCTGGTACGCGCTGGGCATGCGGGGGACCGGATCGCAGGACGTGATTATCAAGGATGTTTTCGTTCCAGATTCCGGGATTTTGTTGCGACGGCCTGCCGGCAAATTGAGCGCACCGTTTCATCTAAGCCCGGGTATGATTCCTCTTCCGCTGGTCTATGCGGTGTATCTCGGCGTTGCCGAGGCCGCGTACGACACGGCACTCGCGATCGCCCGCAAACGTTCCGACGACCATGGGCTGCCGTATCTCATTGGCGAAATGCAGAACGATCTGGCTTCCGCGAGAATGGCGCACCGCGACATGGTGGAGGCGGCCGCTACCGGCGAGCCCGGACTTGAGACGACGAACCGGATCTGGACAGGTCGCACGCTGGTTGGCCGCGCGGCAATACGTGTCGTGGAAAAGGCCATGGAGGTGGCGGGTGCCGGTTCGTTTTACCGGACATCGGCGCTTGAGCGATTGTTCCGCGACATTCAGGGTGCGCGGTTCCATCGACCGCAGGAGCCGTCACAGCTCCGTTTCAGCGGACGGCTGGCACTCGGCCTCGACGTCGAAGAGTAGCACCGCTCTGCGGGCAGTCCGCGACGAGGCGATCCGAGCCTGAACAAGCCGTGGGCGACCGATCAGGATTTATGAGTGTGCGCCCTAGCTGTTGAGCAGTTTGATCGCGGCTTCATGCACCCGCGGATCGCCCGCCGCGATGATGCGGCCGCCGCCTTGTGCGGGCTTGCCTTCCCAGGTCGTGACGATGCCGCCGGCGCCGGTAATGATCGGAATCAGCGCGGCGATGTCGTAGGGCTTCAGTTCGGTCTCGACCACGAGATCGAGATGACCGGCCGCAAGCATGCAGTAGGAATAGCAGTCGCCGCCGTAGCGCGTCAGCCGCGCCGCCTGTTCGACCCGGCCGAAGGCTGCGCGGTCGGCGGCGTTCATCAACAGCGGACTTGTCGTGAACGCGGTTGCCTCTTTCAGGGATGGGCAGCGCCGCACCGCCAGTTTCCGTTCGCCCGACGGCCCATGGTAATGGGCCGAGCCGCTGTCGCCGGAAAAGCGTTCGCCGATAAAGGGCTGGTGCATCATTCCGAACACCGGCGTGCCCCTGTGCAACAGCGCGATCAGCGTGCCCCAGATCGGAAAGCCCGCGATGAAGGACTTGGTGCCGTCGATGGGATCGAGCACCCAGACATATTCGGCGTCTTCGCGCTCGCTGCCGAATTCCTCACCGACGATGCCGTGCTGGGGAAAATTGGCCTTGATCAGCCGCCGCATCACCGCTTCGGCCGCGCGGTCGGCTTCGGTGACGGGATCGAAATCGTGGTTGGTGCTCTTGTTGTCGATTGAGAGCGACGTTCGAAAGAACGGCAGGATGGTTTCCCCGGAGGAGGTCGCAAGGCGGCCGATGAAGGCGGTAAAATCGATGACCGTCACGGGTATTCCTTGGGCGCGGTGAGCGGGTGGAAATGTTGTAACTCCTGCCTAGCCCAATCCCGCAGGCGGCGCACGGGTCACGGATAGCTATCCCAAGCCGCATTAGCTGTTTTTCGCTGCCGAATCAGTCTGCGCAGCGTGTATTTCATGACGATGATACGATCACGAATTCGAGAGATTAATAATAATGGCTCGGGGGTGGGGTTTTTCAGTGCCGGCGAGGTATCTAACTGTTTGAAGTTATAAGAAAAAAATGTCATTTCCGGCTTTGCGGCGAATCGGCAACGGCTGTGAATTTTCACCGGAAATTAATCAAAAACCCTTGCGCTTTGTGCAACGCGGTCGCATATTGTTGCGGTGCGGTAGCGCCTCGCGCTATCGCTGCCCTCCTTGGGCGTTTCCTCCCTAGACTTGGGCCGCTTGCCAACGCAAGCGGCCCTTTTTTCTTTTTGAAGGCTATTCCGCAGCCGCCTGGAACGGTCCGAGATTGCCGAGCGGAACGGCGGCCAGCGCATCCGCCAGTGCGGCGAAATCGGCGGTCACCTGTGTGAACCGCTGCCCTCGTTCGCGACGCCGCTCGTCCATGTAGACCGCGCGGTTGAGTTCGAGCTGGATGGTGTGCAGTCCCGATGCCGGATTGCCGTAATGCTCGGTGATGAAGCCGCCGGCATAGGGCTTGTTGCGCCCGACCGAATAACCCAGCCGGCTCATGGTTTCCTCGACCATGTCGGGGAGCATGGCGGCGCAACTGGTGCCGTAACGGTCGCCGATCACCACGTCCGGCCGCCGCGGCTCGTCACGCGACACGCCGATCGAAGGCATCGAATGGCAATCCACCACGACCACCGTTCCGAACGCCTGATGCGCCTTGTTGATCAGCCGCCGCAGGGCGCGGTGATAGGGCTTATAGAGCGCCTCGATCCTCGAAAGCGCGTCGTCGACGGAAAGACGCTCGCGATAGATTTCCTGTCCGTCGCCGACCACGCGCGGGATGGTGCCGAGACCGCCGGCCACCCGCATCGATCGCGTGTTGGCAAAACTCGGCAACCGTCCAGAGAACATGCGCGGATCGAGCTCGTAGGGCTCCCGGTTGACGTCGACATAGGAACGGGGAAAGTTGACCCGGACAGTCGGAAAACCGCGATCGCTCAAACCCCCGATCAACTCGTCCATGAACGAATCTT
>JBGQCE010000143.1:0-7774 GCA_041495185.1 Bradyrhizobium sp. | reverse complement strand
TGCGCCACAAGGTCAGCGTCAAGCGGCAGGATATCAACGTGCAGAATGCACGGACGCCTGAATTGGCGATGAGCGTGCGCAAGGTGGCTTCAGGCCAGGGCCTGCAGGACGCGGACGCACCGGAGTGGGTGCAATGACGATCGGTCTTGGACATTATCTATCGGTCGGCGCGATCCTGTTCACAACAGGGATCCTCGGCATCTTTCTCAACCGCAAGAACATCATCATCATCCTGATGTCGATCGAGCTGATTTTGTTGGCGGTCAATATCAACCTGGTGGCGTTCTCGACCTTCCTCGGCGACATCGTCGGCCAGGTGTTCGCGCTGCTGGTACTTACGGTGGCGGCGGCGGAAACGGCCATCGGTCTTGCGGTGCTGGTGGTGTATTTCCGCAACCGCGGCTCGATCGCGGTTGAAGACGTCAATCTGATGAAGGGCTAACAGCGCATGATCCGGAAAAGTGGAAGCCGGTTTTCCGGCAAGATCATGCGCAGGGGAATGCGCTGATGGTTCAGGCAATCGTCTTTCTGCCGCTGCTGGGCGCCATTCTCGCGGGCCTTATTTCCATATTCGGTGCGCATGCGCGCAATCCAGGCGGGGATACCGTCGAACACCACGACGAGGCGCATGGCGCGGATGCCCATGCGTCGGATGCCCATGACGATCATGCCGACGATCACGGCCACGACGACCATGCGGTCGAGCCGGCGGCGGCGGGATCGCGCGCGGCCGAGCTGATCACCACGGGGCTGTTGCTGGTTGCGGCTGGATTATCCTGGGTCGCGCTGGTCGATGTCGGCTTCATGCACCACGACGCGCGGATCGCGCTTTTCCCCTGGATCAATTCCGGCGATCTGCAGGTCGCGTGGTCGCTGCGGGTCGATACGCTGACTGCGGTGATGCTGGTGGTGGTCAATACCATTTCGTCGCTCGTGCATCTCTATTCCATCGGCTACATGGACGAGGATCCGTACCGGCCGCGGTTCTTCAGCTACCTGTCGCTGTTCACCTTTGCGATGCTGATGCTGGTGACGGCGGACAATCTGGTGCAGCTGTTCTTCGGCTGGGAGGGCGTCGGCCTCATGAGCTACCTGCTGATCGGCTTCTGGTACCAGAAGCCGTCGGCGAACGCCGCCGCCATCAAGGCGTTCGTGGTGAACAGGATCGGCGATTTCGGCTTTGCGCTCGGCATCTTTGCGATCTTCATGCTGATCGGCTCGACCGACTTCGAGACCATCTTCGCGGGCGCGCCTGCCCTGACCGGCAAGACCATCGACTTCTTCGGCTGGCACGCCGACGCGCTGACGCTGACCTGCCTCTTGCTGTTCATGGGCGCGATGGGCAAATCCGCGCAGTTCCTGCTGCACACCTGGTTGCCGGACGCCATGGAAGGCCCGACGCCGGTCTCGGCGCTGATCCACGCCGCGACCATGGTCACCGCCGGCGTCTTCATGGTGGCGCGGCTGTCGCCGTTGTTTGAGCTCGCGCCGAATGCGCAAGCCGTCGTGATGTTTTTCGGCGCGACCACTGCGTTTTTCGCGGCGACCGTCGGCCTCGTGCAGAACGACATCAAGCGCATCGTGGCCTATTCGACCTGTTCGCAGCTCGGCTACATGTTCGTGGCGATGGGGGCGGGGGCCTATTCCGTCGGCATGTTCCATCTGTTCACGCACGCCTTCTTCAAGGCGCTGTTGTTCCTGGGTTCGGGCTCGGTGATCTATGCGATGCATCACGAGCAGGACATCCGCAACATGGGCGGGCTAAAGGACCGGATTCCCTTCACCTACATCGTGATGGTGATCGGTACGCTGGCGCTGACCGGCTTCCCGCTCACGGCCGGTTATTTCTCCAAGGACGCCATCATCGAATCCGCCTACGCCTCGCACAATCCGTTTGCGCTCTACGGCTTCCTGATGACGGTGATCGCGGCGGGCCTGACCTCGTTCTATTCATGGCGCCTGATCTTCAAGACTTTCCACGGCGAGCCGCATGATCAGGAGCATTACGAAGCAGCCCATGAGTCGCCGCTGTGGATGCTCATTCCCATCGGCATTCTCGCCGCCGGATCGCTGCTCGCAGGCTTCCCGTTCAAGGAATTGTTCGCCGGCCATGGCGTGGAAGAATTTTTCCGCGACTCCGTGAAGATGAACCCGCACATCATCGAGGAGATGCACCACATCCCCGAAACCATCGCGTTCCTGCCGACGGTCATGATGGCGCTGGGCTTCGTGGTGTCCTGGCTGTTCTATATCCGCCGACCGTATCTGCCGGTCGAACTCGCCAACCAGCAACCGCTGCTCTACCAGTTCCTGCTCAACAAATGGTATTTCGACGAGCTGTACGATCTGATCTTCGTGCGCCCGGCGAAGTGGATCGGACGCTTCCTGTGGAAGATCGGCGACGGCTACATCATCGACGGCTTCGGCCCCGACGGCGTGTCGGCGCGGGTGCTTGACGTCACCCGCAACGTCGTGAAGCTGCAGACCGGCTATCTCTATCACTACGCCTTTGCGATGCTGATCGGGGTTGCAGGACTAATCACCTGGTTCATGTTCGGCTTGGGAGGCCAGTGATGACAACCTGGCCCATTCTCTCCGTCGTTACCTTCCTTCCGGTGGTCGGCGCGCTGCTGGTCTATGCGCTGGCACGCGGCAGCGACGAGGCGGCAGCCCGCAACGCGCGCTGGATTACGCTGTGGACGACGATCGTCACCTTCGCGGTGTCGCTCATTCTGGTGATGCGCTTCGATCCGGCGCAGCCGGACTTCCAGTTCGTCGAAAAGGCGCAGTGGCTTGCTACCGGTATCACCTATCACATGGGCGTCGACGGCATCTCGCTGCCGTTCGTGATCCTGACTACCGCCTTGATGCCGTTCTGCATCATCGCGAGCTGGAAATCTGTCACGTCACGCGTGCGCGAATACATGATGGCGTTCCTGATTCTGGAAACGCTGATGGTCGGCACCTTCGCCGCGCTCGACCTCGTGCTGTTCTATCTGTTCTTCGAGGGCGGCCTGATCCCGATGTTCCTGATCATCGGGGTGTGGGGCGGCCCGCGCCGGGTCTATGCCTCCTTCAAGTTCTTCCTCTACACGCTGCTCGGCTCCGTCTTGATGCTGCTGGCGATCATGGCGCTGTACTGGAATGCCGGCACCACAGACATTCCGGCCCTGATGCACACTGCCGTGCCGCGTTCCCTGCAGACCTGGGCGTGGCTGGCGTTCTTCGCCTCCTTCGCGGTGAAGATGCCGATGTGGCCGGTTCATACCTGGCTGCCGGACGCGCATGTCGAGGCGCCGACTGCGGGCTCGGTTATCCTGGCCGCGATTCTGTTGAAGATGGGCGGCTACGGCTTCCTGCGCTTCTCGCTGCCGATGTTTCCGATGGCCTCGCATGATTTCGCACCGCTGATCTTCTCGCTATCGGTCATCGCCATCATCTACACCTCGCTGGTGGCGCTGATGCAGGAGGACATCAAGAAGCTGATCGCCTATTCCTCGGTGGCCCATATGGGCTTCGTCACCATGGGGATTTTTGCCGGAACCACGCAAGGGGTGGCCGGCGGCGTGTTCCAGATGGTGTCGCATGGCATCGTCTCGGGCGCGCTGTTCCTCTGCGTCGGCATTGTCTACGACCGCATGCACACCCGCGAGATCACGGCCTATGGCGGCTTGGTCAATCGCATGCCGCTCTATGCTGTCGTGTTCATGGTCTTCACCCTGGCCAATGTCGGCTTGCCCGGCACCTCCGGCTTCGTCGGCGAATTCATGACGCTGATCGGCACCTTCAAGGTCTCGATCCCGACTGCAACCTTCGCAACCACAGGCGTGATCCTGTCGGCGGCCTATGCGCTGTGGCTTTACCGCAAGGTGGTGTTCGGCACACTGACAAAGCCGTCGCTGGCCAGCATCAAGGATCTCACCTTCCGTGAGAGCCTGACGCTGATGCCGCTGATGGCTCTCACCATCCTGTTCGGGTTCTACCCGAAGCCGGTGCTCGACATGTCGGCGGCTTCCGTGCAGCAACTCGTCAACAACTACAATACCGCTGTGACTGCCGTGAAGGCAGCCGCGCTGCTGCAGTGAAGGCACTATTATGAGCTTTGAGAGTGCAGGTTATCAGTTGCTGCCCGTACTGCCGGAGCTGGTGCTGGCCGCGGGCGCCATGGTGCTGCTGATGCTGGGAGCCTATCGGGGCCAGCAGACCACCGGTCTCGTCACCGGCCTCGCAGTCTGTCTGCTGGTGCTGACCGGGGTGCTGGAACTATTGTTGCCGGGTGGAAAATTGACGACCTTCGGCGGCAGCTTCATTGTCGACGACTTTGCCCGGTTCCTGAAAATCCTGGCGCTGATCGGCTCGGTGGCGACGCTGGTTCTCTCGGCCGAATATCTGGCCGACTCCTCGCGGCGCATCTTCGAATATTCCATTCTGGTGCTGCTCTCGACTCTCGGCATGATGGTGCTGATCTCGGCCGGCGACCTGATCATGCTCTATCTCGGGCTGGAACTGATGTCGCTCACGCTCTACGTGGTCGCGGCGAGCAACCGCGACAACGCGAAATCGACCGAAGCCGGCCTGAAGTATTTTGTGCTGGGTGCGCTGTCGTCGGGCATGCTGTTGTACGGTGCCTCGTTGATTTACGGATTCACCGGAACCGTCAGTTTCGCAGGCATCGCGGCGGCGGCGAAGACCGGCAGCGTCGGCCTTGTGTTCGGCCTGGTGTTCCTGCTGGCTGGGCTTTGCTTCAAGATTTCGGCGGTGCCGTTCCACATGTGGACGCCCGACGTCTATGAAGGCGCGCCGACGCCGGTGACCGCGTTCTTCGCCTCCGCGCCCAAGGTCGCAGCGCTCGCGGTATTCACCCGCGTGGCGCTGACCGCCTTTCCGGGCATCGCCCCGCAATGGCAGCAGATCGTGGTGTTCGTTTCGATCGCCTCGATGGCGCTGGGAGCGTTCGCCGCCATCGGCCAAAAAAACATCAAGCGGCTGATGGCCTATTCGTCGATCGGCCATATGGGCTTCGCACTGGTGGGCCTTGCCGCCGGCACGGCAGAGGGCGCCCAGGGCGTGCTGGTCTATATCGCGATCTATGTGGCGATGACGCTCGGCGCCTTCACGGTCATCCTGACCATGAAGCGCAACGGCCAGCATGTCGAAGAAATCAGCGACTTCGCAGGACTTTCCCGCACCAATCCGCTATTGGCATTCTTCTTTGCGATGCTGTTGTTCTCGCTGGCGGGCATTCCGCCGCTGGCGGGTTTCTTCGCGAAATTCTACGTGTTCGTCGCGGCGATCAAGGCAGGCTTGTTCACGCTCGCCGTGATCGGCGTGCTCGCCAGCGTGGTCGGCGCGTTTTACTATCTCTCCATCATCAAAGTGATGTATTTCGACGAGCCGCTCATCAAGCTTGATCCGATGCGCATGGAATTACGCGCGGTGCTGGCGGTTACGGGCCTCTTCACCATCTTCTTCTTCGTCTATCCGGGGCCGCTCGTGAGCGTCGCGACATCAGCGGCGAAGTCGTTGTTTTAGGGCATGATCCCGAAAAGTGGATCCCGGTTTTCGGAGGAGATCATGCCCAAAAAAAACATCTGCACCCAGACCGATCTGGCTAAGCCGGATCAGCCCTGATGGCATTCACGCTCGGTCCTCGAGCCATATCGGCGGGTTACCGGCTCGCGGCTTTCGATCGTATCGGTTCGACCAACGCGGAAGCCATGTCGCGCGCGCGCGAGGGCGAGCGGGGACCGGTGTGGTTTGTGACTTCTGAACAGACGGCCGGGCGAGGTCGGCGGCTTCGCCCCTGGATCGCGCCGCGTGGTAACCTCGCCAGCAGCATCCTCGAAGTGATGGACGTATCGCCGGCTGTCGCGGCGACCCTGGGTTTTGCCGCGGGGCTTGCGCTTGAGGCGGCGTTGCAAAGAGTAAGTATCGAGGCATCGCTGAGGTCGGCGGGATCGGATCATATGAAGTTCTCGCTGAAATGGCCCAACGACGTGCTGGCAGGGCAACAAAAGCTCGCCGGCATCCTGCTGGAAGCGGAGGCCGTGGCCGGCGATCGCCTGGCGGTCGTGGTCGGTATCGGCACCAATGTCGTCGCGGCGCCCGAGGGCACGCCGACGCCGGCGACCTCGCTGGCTGCGCTCGGCATCCATATCGGCGCGGAGGAATTGTTCGCCGAGCTGTCGGACGCCTGGGCGGAATTCCGGGCCGTCTGGGACAATGGTCGCGGCTTTGGCGAAATCCGGCGGCTGTGGCTGGAGCGCGCCGCGGGGCTTGGACAGCCGGTCGCGATCCGGACCGGTGGCTCGACCGTGGAAGGGACATTCGACACCATCGATCAGACAGGCTGCATGATTGTCCGGACATCAGGCGGCAAACAGGTCCCGATCTCGGCGGGAGACGTCTATTTCGGCTCAGCCGCATCCGCAGGGGCAGCCTGATGGCGCGCCCGGATGAACTGACCTTTGCGCCGCTCGGCGGCGTCGGCGAGATCGGCATGAACCTGTCGATCTACGGCCTCGGCAACCGCCACCAGCGCTCATGGCTCGCGGTCGATCTCGGCGTCTCCTTCGGCGATGAGGAGCATCTGCCGGGCATCGATCTGATCATGCCCGATATCCGCTTTCTTGAAAAAGAGCGCAAAAACCTCATTGGCCTCGTGCTGACCCACGCCCATGAGGACCATTTCGGCGCCATCATCGACCTCTGGCCGAAGCTGAAATGCCCGATCTACGCGACCAAATTCAGCGCCGCGCTGTTCGAGGCCAAATGCAATTCGGAACGTAATCCGCCGAAAATTCCGGTCACGGTGGTCCCCTCGGGCGGCCGCATCGATCTCGGGCCGTTCAATGTCGAGTTCATTCCGGTCGCGCATTCGATTCCGGAATCCCACGCGCTGGCGATCCACACCTCGGCCGGCACGGTGCTGCATACCGGCGACTGGAAGATCGATCCGACGCCGATCATCGGCGTACCGACCGACGAGCGGCGGTTGCGCGAGCTCGGCGATGCCGGCGTGCTGGCGCTGATCGGCGATTCCACCAACGCCATACGGGAAGGGCGCTCGCCCTCGGAGGCCGAGGTCGCAAAAACCATCACCGAACTGGTGAAGGGGGCGAAGGGCCGGGTTGCGGTGACCACGTTCGCTTCCAACGTCGCGCGGCTGCGCGCGGTCGCGGACGCCGCAAAGGCGGCCGGCCGAGAAGTCGTGGTGGTCGGGCGCGCCATGGAGCGTGTGGTGCAGGTGGCGCGCGAGACCGGCTTTCTCGACGGCGTGCAGAATTTCCGCGGTGCCGATCTCTACGGCCATTTTCCACCCGACAAGGTGCTGGCGCTGTGCACGGGAAGTCAGGGCGAGCCGCGCGCGGCGCTGTCGCGCATCGCCAATGACGATCATCCTCAGGTGACGCTGAACAAGGGCGACTGCGTGATCTTTTCCTCACGCACCATCCCCGGCAACGAAAAGGCGGTCAGCGCCATCATCAACGGCCTGATCACGCAGGGCGTCGAGGTCATTACCGACCGCACCCATCTTGTTCACGTCTCCGGCCATCCGCGCCGCGACGAACTGCGCGACATGATTTCGTGGGTGCGCCCGCAACTCCTGATCCCCGTTCACGGCGAGGCGCTGCATCTGTTCGAGCATGCCAAACTGGCGCGCGCCGCCGGTGTGCCCAAGGTTCTGATTTGCCGCAACGGCGATCTGGTCAAGCTCGGACCGGGCGACCCCGGTATCATCGAGGAATTGCCGTCGGGTCGGCTCTACAAGGAC
>JBGQCE010000142.1:0-7792 GCA_041495185.1 Bradyrhizobium sp. | reverse complement strand
CGCGGTGGCAATGATGTCGCCGATCACAGGGATCAGCCCGATGATGCCGTCGATGCCGTAACGGATGTTGGTGCCGGGCAGGATGAAGGCGATGTCCAGCAGCTTCGCCACCGCATCGAGCCGCGCCAGCCGCTGCTCGCGTGTGAGGTTGCCGAACAGATTGGCGCTGGAATTGCCGAAATCGAACCGGAAACTGCGAAACCGCGGACCGAGCGTTTCCTCGGGGATTTCGCGCCCGTCCTGATCGATGATCGGGCCACGCGCGCCCGGCCCGCGAAACGTTGCGCGGGAGGTCTTGCCGGCCCGCGCTGGTTGCGGGGATAGAATTTCCTCGTTCGACATCGCCATCACATGGGTAATGCGGGGGACGGGCGCAAGTTGCGTCACGCCGTCGCGGCGGCGCTTCCACATGTGGTCCCCACAACCGCCGAGCCCCAGCGTGAGCACAGTTGCGCTCACCTTCCAACGGCCCGCGGCGGCATGGCAAATAGCAAGAAATGTGATAGATTCCAGATATGCCAAAGCAGAAGCATTCGACCAAAAAAGGCGGCAAAACGGGCTTCGTCATCGGCCGTGCCAGCTTTAAGAAGATTAGCGCGGTTGAAGGTATTCAACTAAAGCCGGCCATGGAAAAACGGGCCGCCGAAGCCAGAAGCAAGGGTCTGTCTGCTGAAGAGTATCGCAAGGTTATCCTTCGCACTCATCGCAAAGCCTGAGTTGCCATCGCATGTATGATGCGGTCGACGACCCTTACACTTACGAAAATTCTACGGTCCTCGTTAACAAGCTGGATTTGCGCGACCAGGACGAGCTCGATGATTTCGAAGCTGAGATTACCAGCGCGCGAGCCAGCGAACCTCTCCCCGAAGATAACCTGGATTTTGCGCATTTCTGCGCAGTCCATCGTCATCTGTTCCAGGATGTATTCGACTGGGCAGGCACTCCACGAACAGTGAGAATTTCGAAGCAGGGGAGCGCATTCTGTTTTCCCGAGCATATCGAAGCCCAAGCTACCAAGCTGTTCTCTGATCTGAAGGCAAAGAAGTATCTAGAGAAATCGCCTGCGAATGAATTTGCAGAGAACGCTGCTCATTTTCTCGCGGAATTGAATGCGATCCATGCCTTTCGCGAAGGCAACGGTCGCACTCAATTAACGTTCTTCGCATTGTTGGCAGATCGGGCAGGCCAAACGCTTGACATTGAAAAACTAGATCCCGATGCAATGCTCAACGCCATGATCGCGAGCTTCGATGGCGCCGAATCTGAATTGGCCAAGGTCATCCACGGACTTATTCGCTGAGCGAAATCGTTTAATCCCTGCAGATCACTCCAACCTCAGACGCATTCGAAAACGGCGGATCAGGCCCTCATGCCGTCGCTGGTTTCTCCATCGTCTGATGCACCAGCCAGGACGAGATCGTCGCGGGGATAAAGCCGACGAGGCCGTAAAGGATGAACTGCAGTGCACCGCTGTCCGACCCGCGGGAGCCGTAGAACAATTCCGCGACCATAAACGCGATCACGCCGACGATCAGGACCCGGACCACCCAGCCAATTCTCTTGACGTGAAACAGAATCTCATCGACCGCACCCATCATCAGCGCCGGCAGGACGCCGAACAGATAGCTGTACTGAAACGTCTTGACGAAGACGGCGACCAGCTTTTCCATTTCCGAAAGGCTGGGCGGGTGGCTCCAGTAGCCGGACATCACGGTGGTCGCCAGCAGCACCAAAAACCCGCCGAGCAGCGGCGCCAACCCTGCGAATATCAGATACCGCTTCATGCCGCCTCCACGCACCTTTTGACCGAGATGTCAGTTTCGCGCTTGCGCCAACTGGGTCAACTGCCTGCCCGACCTGAGGACTCCAGATTGCGAGGCCAACGTCCACGGGCCGCGTCCTGCACTGCGCACAAGGCTTTTCCGAGTACCTCCTCCGGATGAAGGAGATAGGAATAATTTCTCTACAACAGGAATTATATGGTACGTTAAGGGAACAAATTGGCAGTATATTCCTTATGCATTTCATGATTGACAATTATGAAATGAAAAAGTAGTATGCAACTGTGGTTTTGGAGGCTTTCGCTATGGTAGCGAGCGTTCATGTTCTACATGCGAACCTGCCCGAAATTGGCGGCTTCCTTCGCATAGGTCACACCGGGCATCGCAAGCTCGAAGCTCTGTTGGCGGCGAACCGCCTCTATTTCCGACGATTCGTCTTCGATGCAGCCCACATTGCCGATCAGATTGAACTCGTTAAATCGCTTCGTGTGAGAGGCAGTGAAATTGTGCTTGATCCTAACTCGGCAGAAATGGCGGCGCTTGGCCGTTTCAACTCGTCCGTAAATAAGCTTCCGTGGGGCAATCCCGACAGGCCTTGGCAACCAAGTGACTTCGGCAAGGGACGCAATGTCGATACCGCGAAGGCCATTGCCGAATTTGCGATGAAATATTCAGTTGATGCTGTGCTTGCGCCAGCTCATTTCGTAGATTCGCTACCGAATGGTTGGACAACCGTGGATCTGAAGCTCTGCGAAGAACTTCGCAACGAGCTAGACCGCTCTGGCGGGAAAAACGTTGCCTTGGATTTTCAAATCATTACGACCAATACACTGCTCAAAGACGCGGCAAGCAGAGAATTACTTATCTCTAGCGTTCGCCACCTCCCTATAGAAAATGTTTGGATCAGAGCGTCGGGATTCGGCGCTACTGCTACTGGAGCTGCTACACGTTCATTTATGGAATCGGTTCGCTGTTTTCATGAACTACAAAGACCATTGGTTGCTGATTACACAGGCGGCCTCTCAGGGCTCGCTGCAGCGGCTTTTGGAGTTGTTGGCGGAATGAGTCACGGAGTCGGTCAAAAGGAAACATTCAGAGCGAGTGGTTTGAACACACCATCTAAACCTGGCGAACGTAAAGGCACAACCAAGTGGATTTACGTACCGGAATTAGATCGTTCTTTTAAGCAAGAACAGCTTGCTTCTTTATTTGGGGTGAGAGGTGCTCGCTCAAGATTTGGCTGCAACGATTCGAACTGTTGCGCTAACGGTCCAGAGGACATGATCGAGAATCCTCACGTCCATTTTATAACGCAGCGAAGCCGCCAACTGGCTGACCTGTCAAATGTACCCGAACTTCGGAGGGCAGAGCATCTGTTGTTGAGGCATCTTGACCCTGCCGTGCGTGCTGGGCGATTGGCATCTCGACCACACCCGGATGATCAAGCCCTGGTGAAAGCAATGTTAGCTTCGAAAAAGCGGTTGGTTAATCTGCGGGACGCCTTGGGCGATTTACACGCAACAGATAGTAGCGCGACTCGTTCTTCAGCGCCAACGTTCCGCGGCGACTTCAGGAATTTGAGTTCGACGGCTGGCGGTCAAAAAAAATGACAAGTGCGGTTTCTAAAATCATTGAAGACTTGAGGGATCGAGGTGGATTGAAAGGCACCGATGTCGCGAATATCGCGTCGGTGTCCCCCGCCACGGTTTCACGTTGGACCGCTGGTAAAGCACTTCCTCATCCCAAGACGCAGCTTGTCATTTCCGATCTGCGATACGTCGTGGATCGACTTTCAGAGTTCTATACGCCCGATGAGACCCGGCTTTGGCTCTATTCGAAGCATCGCCTGCTGAATGGCGAGCGAGCGATCGATCTCATCAACAAGGGCGGCGCCGACAAGATTCTCGCGGTGATCGAAAGCCTCGACGAAGGAAGCTTCACCTGATGTCTTCGGGAGGTCGCGTCCACGACCGGTCGGTACTCGACGCCTTGGAGAAACTCGACCCGGAACCCTTCGATTCAGATGTATGGCGCGTGGCCCGCAACGGCAGGGATCCGTTGAGAGGTTCCTCCGCAAACGGCCGATGGGGTGCGCCGGGAGAACTGGAAGTTCTTTACACTAGCGAACAGCGCGACGGAGCTTTGGCAGAGGTCGGCTTCAGACTTTCTCTCGAACCGGTGTGGCCAAGCCTCATTCAACACCAAGTACATATTTTGGCTGTCAAGGCGGAGCGCACGTTGCGCCTCGTCGATATGCGCGAACTGGGGAATCTTGGCGTCGATATCTCCCGATATGAAACGTTCGAATATGGCGCGACGCAAGCTATCGCGGCCGCCGCACACTTTCTCGAATTCGACGGCATGCTAGTGCCGAGCGCACGATTTGCGTGTTCGAATCTGGTGTTGTTTACAGATCGTGTTTCGCACACCGGGCATCTCCAGCTTGTAAGCAGCGAGGATGTCGATTGGCCAGACTGGCGAAAGAAGAATCGCCGAGCCTAGTTAAGGAGCGACAGATGCGGCTACCGAGCAAGCCAACATCTCCGTGCGAGACAGAAATGCCTACTCGCCCCACGCCGCGAACGCCTCGTTGAAGGCGCGCTCGCCCGGGGCGCCCTTCTCGATGGCGATGATGGCGCGGCGCTGGTTGACATAGACCAGCGGCACATCGAACCACGAGCGCTCCTTCAAAAGCTGCAGGTTGCGCGAGCGGTCGGACTCGACATTCGACAGGCCCACCAGGAAGAAGCCGTCGGTGACCTTGACCGCGAGCCCTGCCAGCGGCGTGCCGCGCGCCTGCTCGTTGGATTTCATCAGAATGCCCGGCACGTTGCTGACGCCGCCGCCGGTGAAATCCATCGGCAGGATGAAGGTCAGCTCCGCGGTGTGGCTTGCGGGCAGCGAGGTGTCGGTGTTGCGGCGGAACGACATCGTCATCTTGAACTTGCGGTCGGGGATGTCGATGTCGGCGCGAACCGCGAGATCGGGCTTCTGGCCGGCGGCGGCCTTGATCTGTTCGGTGCGCCAGATCACCGAGCCGACATATTGCTTGCCCTTGGGATCGGAGGGATCCTCGTCATACAGCACCACGCGCTGCGCCACCGGCGCGACCTGCTCCGTGGACGACGGCTGGCCGACGCGATCGGGAATCTTCGGCTTCGACAGCGGCGTCGAGGTGTCCTTTGGCGCTTCCACCACGGTCGGCTGTGGCTTGAACAGGCCGCTGACTGATGTCACGACCGACTTGCCCCACAGGATCGCGGCGCCGACCAGGATCAGCACCACGCCGACGGCGATCGCGCTCTTGAACGGGAACACCGCACTGGTGCGGGCGCGCTTCTTCGGCTCGCGGTCAGCGGCGAGCCGCGGGCGCGGCGCCTGCGGCGCGTAGCGCTCGGCCTCCTCGACGGATTCGTCATACGAATAGGGCGCATCCGGATCGGCGCCGCGGTTTTCCATGCTCGGCTCGAGCCGGTCGAACTCCGGCGAGGGCGACGGCACGTTGGCATAGGTCTTTCGTGCGGCGCGCGTGGCCTGCGCTGCGGCGCGGCCGAGATCGTCGGCATCGGCGGCGATGTCGCGGAAGCCGCGCATGCCCGGCGCCTGCGGCGCGCTGTTGTCGGGACCGCGGCGCGGCGCGCCTGACCGTTCGCGGGTCGGCGGCAGCTGCGGGTCCTGCATCGGAACCTGCGGTTGCGGCGGTTGCGGCCGCGCATCGGGACGAAGGTTGCGCTGCGGACGGTCTTCCTGTCCGAGCGGCGGCCGATCGCCACGGCCTTGCGGCGGCGAAGGCGGGCGTGGACGCGGCGGGGGTGCTGCCGCTGCCGGTTCGCCCGGCCGCGCATTGGGGCGGGTGTTGGCACGGAAGGCGTCGCCGGCGCGGCCGCTGCCGCCGCCGGAGCGCGAGGCGTCCCGGGCGCGCTGGGCGGCTTCGGACTCGACCTTGCGCACGGCCTCTTCCAGCGACAGCCGCTCGCGGGTGATTTCGGATTCGCTCAAGGGCGGCTGCACGCTGCGCAGTTGCGCGATCAGCGCGGCACGCGCCCGCTCATAAAGCGCGCGCCGGCTCTCGCCGGGGGCACTGGGATCCAGTCCGGCAATGGCGCGGGCGATCAGCGGGTAGTAATCAGCCATCTCTGCTCAACAATGCGGGCTTTCCGGTAACATCTCATTAAGCCTCGAACGGGTTCTGGACCAGAATAGTATCCTCGCGTTCCGGGCTGGTGGAAAGCAAGGCGATTGGGCAACCCACCAGTTCCTCGACTCGGCGGACATATTTGATGGCCTGCGCCGGCAAATCCGCCCAGGAACGGGCATTGGCGGTCGGTTCCTTCCAGCCTTCGATGGTCTCATAGACCGGCACCACCCGGGCCTGCGCACCCTCGCCCGCCGGCAGATGGTCGATTTCCTTGCCGTCCAGCATGTAGCCCACGCAGACCTGGATGGTGTCGAAACCGTCGAGAATATCGAGCTTGGTCAGCGCCAGGCCGTTGATGCCGCAGGTCCGCACGGTCTGGCGCACCAGCATGGCGTCGAACCAGCCGCAGCGGCGCGGGCGGCCGGTATTGGTGCCGAACTCACGGCCGCGCTCGCCGATCCTGCGGCCGATCTCATTATCCTGTTCGGTCGGGAACGGTCCCTGGCCTACCCTTGTCGTATAGGCCTTGCAGATCCCCAGCACATAGCCGACCGCGCTTGGTCCCATGCCGGTGCCGGTCGCGGCCTGCGCCGCAACGGTGTTGGACGAGGTGACGTAAGGATAGGTGCCGTGGTCGACGTCGAGCAGCGCGCCCTGTGCGCCCTCGAACAAAATCCGCTTGCCCTCGCGTCGTTTCAGGTCGAGCAGCCGCCACACCGTTTCCGCGTAAGGCAAAAGTTTGGGCGCCAGCGCGGTCAACTCCCTTAAAATTCCGCCGCCGTCGATTTCTTGCAGATTGAGCCCGCGCCGCAGCGCGTTGTGATGCGCCAGCAGGCGGTCGATCTTGTGCGGCAGCGTATCGAGATCGGCGAGGTCCATCAGGCGGATCGCGCGGCGGCCGACCTTGTCTTCATAGGCAGGCCCGATGCCGCGCCGCGTGGTGCCGATCGCGGTAATCGCGTTGGAAGATTCCCTGAGCGCATCGAGTTCGCGATGCAGCGGCAGGATCAGCGTGACGTTTTCGGCGACGCGCAGATTTTCCGGGCTGACGGCGACGCCCTGTGCCTTCAGTTTTGTCACCTCATCGAGGAACGCCTGCGGATCGACCACCACGCCGTTGCCGATCACCGACAGCTTCGAGGGCCGCAGCACGCCCGAGGGCAATAGCGCCAGCTTGTAGGTCACGCCGTTGATGACGAGCGTGTGGCCGGCATTGTGACCGCCCTGGAAGCGCACGACGATGTCGGCCTGCTCCGACAACCAGTCGACGATCTTGCCCTTCCCTTCGTCGCCCCACTGGGCGCCGACGACGACGACATTGGCCATTCGCGGGTATTCCCTCTGCAACTATCAGTACGAGCATGATCGGTTCGGAAAACCGGTGCCCGCTTTTCCGGATCATGCGCCCAGCCTAAATCACGGCCGGGGGCCGCTCGCATGCGAGGCATACAATCGGATAAAGGAAGCGGGCTATCGACGCAAGCAAGAACGGGTGTTCGGACGGGGTCCAGGTGGGGTTCAACTCATTGATATCCCCGGAAAATTTGTGTCCGGACGATGGCAGCGGTTGCAGCTAAGGTTGAATACGGCCGTCCACAACTTCGATGATGCGATCGCAGCGGCGGGCCAGATCGAGATTATGGGTGACCAACAGGAAGCTGGTGCCGCTATCCCGGTTTACCTGGCGCATCAATTCGAAAACGCTGTGGGCCGATTTGGTATCGAGATTCCCGGTCGGCTCATCCGCCAGCACGAGATCGGGGTTCATCGCGAGCGCGCGTGCCACCGCGACCCGCTGCTGCTGACCGCCGGACATGTTCATGGCAGGATTGTTGGCAACGTTTTCCAGGCCGACCTGCACCAGAAGCTCGCT
>JBGQCE010000141.1:0-7799 GCA_041495185.1 Bradyrhizobium sp. | reverse complement strand
TTGGTGCGGTTCGGAACGAAATGGCTCGATCTCGAGGCGCAGGCGCTCCGCGACGACGAGGGCAACGAGCATCCGCTGACCGCTTCCGAATTCGGCCTGCTCAAGGTCTTCGCGGCAAATCCGAAACGGGTGCTGTCGCGTGAGCGCCTGCTGGAATTGGCCAACGCGCGCGACGCCGAAGCTTTCGACCGCGCCGTCGATCTGCGAATCATGAGAATCCGCCGCAAAATCGAGATCGATCCGACCAAGCCCGCGGTCATCCGCACCATCCGGGGCGGCGGCTATCTGTTCTCGCCGGTCGGCGACAAGGCCTGATTGGCCGGCACAACTACCTTGTCATGCCCGGGCAAAAGCGCGAAGCGCGTCTTCGCGCTGGATGTCCCGGGCATCCACGTCTTTGCAGACGTCGAGCAAGGAAGGCGTGGATGGCCGGGACGAAGCCCGGCCATGACGGATAGATAGAGCTGCCTCTCAACAACCTTCCAATTTTACGCGCATTGAAACTACTGGCATTTGATGCCGAATTGTTTCGTCACAGGCCGCGCGACGAAACAATTCTTTCGCGCACGAAACCATTTTTTGCTTTTCGTGCAGACGTCCCGAAACGTTCGCTGATTAACAATTTGCTCAACGAAGCGCCGCCCAAGCGGCGACACCGGGAGCCAGTCATGCAGAACGTCATCGCCATCAACGCCGCAGCCCGCCAAGGCATCATCGCTGCCCAGGCGACCTCGGATGAAATGCTGCTGGAAAGCATTGCCGATGGCGGCCGGACTGCGATGCATATCCTTTATTCCCGTCACCACGTGCGGGTTTACCGTTTCATCCTTCGCATCGTGCGCGACGCCACCATGGCCGAAGACCTCGCCAGCCAGGTCTTCCTCGACGTGTGGCGCACCGCCAGCCAGTTCGAAGGCCGTTCCCAGGTTTCCACCTGGGTGCTGTCGATCGCCCGCTTCAAGGCGCTGACGGCGCTGCGCCAGCGCCGCCACGAAGATATCGATCAGGAAGGCATACTGGAAATCGCCGACGCGGCCGACACCCCGGAAGCCTCGCTCGACCGCAGCAACACCAGCGCGATTCTGCGCGCCTGCGTGGCCAAGCTGTCGCCCGCGCACCGCGAGATCATCAACCTCGTCTACTATCATGAGAAGTCGGTGGAAGAGGTTGGCGAGATCATCGGGATCCCCCAGAGCACGGTGAAGACCCGGATGTTTTATGCCCGCAAGCAGCTTGCCGACCTGCTCAGGGGTGCCGGCGTCGACAGCTTGGCGGCGTGAGATAAACCACAGTAAATTCAATTAGTTGCGCGGTTTTTGGCCTGAGAAAACATTCCCCGGCTTAGCCGGAAATAAGGTTACCCACGAAACAAATGAAACAATAGACGACATCAGCCGGAAAAAATCGCCCGCTAAACCCACAATCACCAACGCCGAACAGAGAAAGAGAAGAGGAGCAGGAAAATGCTGAAACCGTCCTTCCGCTTCTTCATCATTCCGCTCGGCGCGATCTGCACCTTGGCTTCGCTGTCCGCCCAGAACACCGCTCCCCGCGCCCAGCGCGACACCGGATCGTTCGTGCACCGGCAGGTGGTCGATTGCAGCAACAAGAATCCTTCGGAGGTCTGCGTGATCTCCTTCGACAGCGAGACCAGCGCCCGCTGAAACAGCCTTCTAACCTCCAAAACCTCCAACGACCCGGATGGGATGCCCCCCTCCGGGTCGCTCTGCATTTGGGGTGTCCTGCGCCGAAAACCTCACGAACACGTGACGCGGCCCACATGCGGCCCAAGTAACGCAGCGCGCCGGCATCCGAAGGACCATGAGGGCTTCCGCGCGGCCGCAAGGCCCGTGCGGAATCATTCAGTGGAACCTTAGTCCGATGTTGAACCTCGTTCTTGCACTGCTCGCCGGCGTGGTCACCGTGGCGGCGCCCTGCACGCTGCCGATGCTGCCGATCCTGCTCGGCGCATCCGTGGGCCAGACCAGCAAAGCACGCCCCGCGATGATCGCGCTCGGCTTTGTGATCTCGTTTTCCGCCGCCGCTCTATTGCTGAGCGCGATCATCGATACCTTCGATTTGGATCCCAACGTTCTGCGGACCGGCGCGGCGATCCTGCTGCTCGGATTTGGACTCCTGATGATCTGGCCGGAGCCGTTCGAATGGCTGTCGATCCGGCTCAGCGGGCTCGCGAGCAGCTCGGCCGGCAACGCCACATCGCGCCAAGGCAATATCGGCGGCTTCGTGCTCGGCACGACGCTCGGTCTGGTCTGGACGCCCTGCGCCGGTCCGGTGCTGGGTTCGATCCTCACCGTTGTTGCGACGGCAAGGGATACGACCTGGGCGAGCGCGCTGCTTGTGGTCTACGCCATCGGCGCTGCAATTCCGATGCTGGCGATTGCCTATGGCGGCCAGGCTGTCACCACCCGCGTTCGCAGCGTCGCGCGCATTTCGCCGAAGCTGCAGCAGGGTTTTGGCGTCGTCGTGATCGCGTTCGCGATCGCATCCTATTTCCAATACGACGCGCTGATTGTGGCGTGGCTGACAGCCTTCTACCCGAGCGGCCAGATCGGCCTTTGATCAATCCCCACCCAAGGAGACTTCCATGACAAGACGATCACTCGCCACCTCCGCTTCCGTCATTGCGCTTTGCCTGATCGGAGCATCCCTCCCCGGCTTCAGCGGCGAGGCCACGCGCGACCGGACCGCTCCGTTCATGATGGCCGCGGTGCAGGGCGCTGCGCCGAACTTCGCCGGCATCAGCACCTGGTTCAATTCTGCGCCGCTCAACATGGCGAACCTGCGCGGCAAGGTGGTGCTGGTGGATTTCTGGACCTATGGCTGCGTCAACTGCGTCAACACGCTGCCCCACGTCACCGAACTCTATGCGAAATACAAGGATCGCGGCCTTGTCGTGGTCGGCGTCCACACGCCGGAATTCCCGTTCGAGCGGTCCGCATCCAACGTGCAGGC
Organism: Bradyrhizobium sp.; assembly: GCA_041495185.1. Classification (GTDB taxonomy): domain Bacteria; phylum Pseudomonadota; class Alphaproteobacteria; order Rhizobiales; family Xanthobacteraceae; genus Bradyrhizobium. Next base: position 4,826 of record JBGQCE010000141.1, on the reverse strand, counting down.
CGCGCTGAAACGGCACGGCATCACCTATCCGGTCGCGCAGGACAACGACTCGCAGACCTGGAACGCCTATCGCAACCAGTATTGGCCGGCGCAGTACATCGTCGATCAGAACGGGAAAATCGTGTTCCAGCACGACGGCGAAGGCCAGTACGAGCAAATCGATCGCACCATTGCGCGGCTGCTGAACGCCTCCAGCTGAAGCTGTCCGCGCGAACTCGGCGATACCAACGTTACCTCGAGCATGGTAGGCTCCGCGTCTTGAATAGCAACGACGGGTGGCTGTCATGTTCGAGGGCTGGGATGCCGTGGTGCTGGCCCGGGCGCAGTTCGCGTTCACGATGTCGTTTCACATCGTGTTTCCCGCCTTCTCGATCGGACTTGCAAGTTTTCTCGCGGTGCTTGAGGCGCTCTGGCTGTGGACCGGGCGCGAGGTCTTCATCAACCTGTTCAATTACTGGCTGAAGATCTTCGCGGTCGCGTTCGCCATGGGCGTGGTGTCGGGCATCGTGATGTCCTACCAGTTCGGCACCAACTGGTCGGCATTCTCGGATAAGACCGGCCCCGTGCTCGGCCCGCTGATGGCCTATGAGGTGCTCACCGCGTTCTTCCTCGAGGCGGGCTTCCTCGGCGTCATGCTGTTCGGCCTGGAGCGGGTCGGCGACAGGCTGCATTTCATCGCCACCCTGATGGTCGCAACCGGCACGCTGATCTCGGCGTTCTGGATCCTCTCCGCCAATTCCTGGATGCAGACACCGACCGGCTATGCCTTCAATGCCGACGGGCAGTTCGTCGCCGCCAGTTGGCTCAAGGTGATTTTCAACCCCTCGTTTCCCTACCGCCTCGTCCATATGGTGCTGGCGGCCTATCTCACGACGGCGCTGGTGGTCGGCGCGGTCGGCGCGTTTCACCTGCTGCGCGACCAGCATCTCCCCGGTCCGCGCGTGATGTTTTCAATGGCGATGTGGATGGCGACGCTGGTGGCGCCGATCCAGATTCTCGCCGGCGATCAGCACGGCCTCAACACGCTCGAGCAACAGCCGGTGAAAATCATGGCGATGGAAGGCCACTTCACCAGCCATCCCGACGGTGCACCGCTCATTCTGTTCGGGTTGCCCGATCAGGCCGCGGGCAAAGTCAAATACGCCGTCGAAGTTCCGAAACTGGGCTCGCTGATCCTCAAACATTCTTTTGATGCACCGCTTGCGGGCCTCGACACGGTGCCGCGCGAAAACTGGCCGCCGGTTCCGATTACGTTCTGGTCGTTCCGGATCATGGTCGGAATGGGATTTTTGATGATGGGGCTTGGCCTCTTCAGCCTGTGGGCGCGCTGGCGCGGCACGCTTTACGAATTCCGGTTGTTGCACATGTTCGCCGTCGCCATGGCCCCGGCGGGCTTCATTGCCGTGCTCGCGGGCTGGATCACGACGGAGACCGGTCGCCAGCCGTTTACGGTGTATGGGCTGTTGCGAACGGCGGAATCCGCTTCACCGCTGGCGGCGCCCGCGGTCGCCTCGTCATTGATCGCTTTCGTCATCGTCTATTTCGCGGTGTTCTCCGCCGGCGTCATCTACATTTTGCGAATGATGGCGGCGCCGCCGCATCACAGCGAACAGGGACCGAGCGGCATAACGCCGGCGCGACCCGCGGGCATCGCGGCCGCGGCGGGCGTCGCCGCGGAAGGGGCTGCCCGATGACCGGCATCATCGACATCGCAACCATCTGGGCTTTCATCATCGCGTTTGCGGTCTTCGTCTATGTGGTGATGGACGGATTCGATCTCGGCCTCGGCATACTGTTTCCGCTGTTTCCCAAAAAAGCCGATCGCGACGTGATCATGAACAGCGTAGCCCCGGTCTGGGATGGCAACGAAACCTGGCTGGTGCTCGGCGGCGGCGGCTTGATGGCTGCATTTCCGCTGGCCTATGCGGTCCTGATGCCGGCGCTGTACACGCCTGTCATCGCGATGCTGATCGGCCTGATCTTCCGCGGCGTTGCCTTCGAATTCCGCTGGCGGACGACGCAGAACAAGCGAAACCGCTGGGATATCGCCTTCGCCGGCGGATCGCTGCTGGCGACGCTGGCGCAGGGAATCGCGCTCGGCGCCATACTGCAGGGCGTGCATGTCGAGGGACGGCATTATGCCGGCGGATGGTGGGACTGGCTGACGCCGTTCAGCATCTTGACGGGCCTGGCATTGGCTGTCGGCTACGCATTATTGGGTGCGACGTGGCTGGTGCTGAAGACCGAGGGCGAGCTTCGCGACAAGGCTTACCACCTGAGCTGGTTTCTGCTGTTCGCGATGCTGGGCGCCATCGGCGCGGTCAGCATCGCCACGCCGTTCCTCCACATTCAATATACGCAACGCTGGTTCACCTGGCCCAACATGATCCTGACCGCGCCGGTGCCGATTGCGGTCGCCGGCGTTACTGTCCTGTTGTTGCGCAGCCTCGCCACCAAACAGGACTCGCAACCGTTCTTTCTGTCGCTGGCGCTGTTTGCGCTGTCCTATGCCGGATTAGGCATCAGCATGTACCCCTATATCGTACCGCAGAGCATCACCATCTGGCAGGCGGCATCGCCTGAGAACAGCCAGATCTTCATGCTGTTCGGCGTTGCCGTGCTGGTGCCGCTGATTCTAGGCTACACCGCGTGGGCCTATTGGGTATTCCGCGGCAAGGTGAGACCCGAAAGCGGCTATCATTGATGCCTTCCGGGCAAAATCCACGACCGCTGATGCAGCGCCTGTTGTGGTTTGCCGCGCTTTGGCTCGGCGGCGTCGGCACCGTGGCCATCGTCTCCTATGGCTTAAGGCTCTGGATTGCGCCGAAGTGAGGCTTCCGGCCACATTCCTGACAACCTCTGGCCGACGAAAATCGAAACTATTCCAGCGGCATAACCGGATTGCTTGCCATTGCGCCATCCCTGAGATTTGATGGCGCAGAGCGCGATCAGCAAAAGTGGGTACCGGTTTTGCGTCCGATCGCGCTCTAAACTAATATTTGGCGCATGATCTTGTCGCCAAACCGCCTACACTTTGGCGGATCATGCGCGTGATTTGGCTGAAAGCCGACGAGGAGAGCTTCGATGACGAAATTTCGTCACCTGATCTGGATGGTGATTGCCGCGGCCGGACTGATGCTTTCGGTCTCGCCGGGCTTTGCGCAGAAGCCCGACGTCGGCGATCAGCCGGGACTTATCGCCGATGACTCCGTGGAGTTGGACCCGGAGTTCAGGAAAACTGCCGTGCTCTACCGCACGACGGAGGTGCCCGGCACCATCATCATCTCGACGGCAGAACGCCATCTCTATCTGATCCAGGGTAACGGCCGCGCGCTGCGCTATGGCATCGGCGTCGGCCGCGAAGGATTTCAGTGGCAGGGACTGCTGAATATTTCGAAGAAAGCGGAATGGCCGGACTGGACGCCGCCGCCCGAGATGATCGCTCGCCAGCCCTATCTGCCACGCTTCATGGCCGGCGGGCCGGGCAATCCGCTCGGCGCCCGCGCGATGTATCTCGGCGGCACCGTCTATCGCATCCACGGCACCAACCGGCCGGATACGATCGGCACCGCCGTCTCGTCCGGCTGCTTCCGGCTGGTCAATGCCGACGTGACCGATCTCTATGAACGCGTCCCGGTCGGCACCAAGGTTGTCGTGCGGCAAAAGCCGGAACTGTAACCGCGGCGCCCAATTTCGCGGCAGATCCCTTTCCCAGATATTGGCGAGATAAAATCATGCGGACATTTCGAGGCGGCCTTCTGATTGGGCTGGCGGTCGCAGTCGCGGTCGCGGCTGCCGCCATCACCTATGAACGATATGACACCCGCACCCTGAAACGCACGATCGGGCGCGGCGAGGTGCTATGCGGCGTCAATAAAGGCCTGCCCGGGTTCTCGATTCCCGACGACAAGGGCAACTGGACCGGCTTCGATGTGGACTTCTGTCGCGCGGTCGCCGCCGCCATTTTCGACGATCCGAAAAAGGCGAAATTCATTCCGCTCGACGCCAACGAACGCTTCAAGGAGCTGCAGAACCGGAAAGTGGATATTCTCTCGCGCAACTCGACCTGGAGCATGTCACGCGAGACGTCCTATGACCTCTATTTCCCGGCCGTCGCGTATTATGACGGCGAAGGATTCATGCTGCCTGCGGCCCGCAAGATCGACTCGGCGCTGGACCTCAATGGCAGCAAGGTCTGCGTGCAGGCGGGAACGACGACGCAACTCAACCTCGCCGACTATTTCCGCGCCAACAACATGAAATACCAGGAGATGAAGTTCGATAAACTGGACGAGGTCTTCAAGGCCTATGAGTCCGGCCAGTGCGATACCTTCACCGCCGACGTCTCGCAGCTCTATGCGCTGCGGCTGAATCTTGGAAAACCCGGCGACCACGTCATCCTGCCCGACGTCATCTCGAAGGAGCCGCTCGCACCCGTGGTGCGGCAGCGCGACGACGACTGGATGATGATCGTCAAGTGGACACTGTATGCGATGATCAACGCCGAAGAGCTCGGCATTACCTCCAAGAATATCGACGAGGCGCTGAAGTCGAAGAAGCCCGACGTGATGCGGCTGGTCGGCACCGAAGGCGCCTACGGCGAGGAACTCGGCCTGACCAAGGACTGGGCCGTGCGCGTCATCAAGCACGTCGGAAATTACGGCGAAGTCTATGAGCGAAATGTGGGCTCGGGATCGAAGCTCGGCATTCCCCGCGGCCTCAACCAGCTCTGGAGCGCCGGCGGCATCCAATACGCGCCGCCGATAAGGTGACGGCTTTAGCCGTCATTCCGGGATGGTCCGAAGGACCAGACCCGGAATCTCGAG
>JBGQCE010000140.1:0-7825 GCA_041495185.1 Bradyrhizobium sp. | reverse complement strand
TGCGATGGAGCTCGCCGAGCATGTCGACCAGATCGTGCTGTTCTCCGGCGACGGCGATTTCCGCTCGCTGGTCGAAGCGGTGCAGCGCCGCGGCGTACGGGTCACCGTGGTCTCGACCATTTCCAGCCAGCCGCCGATGATTGCCGACGAGTTGCGGCGCCAGGCCGACGTCTTCACCGATCTGGTGGAGCTGCAATCCAAGCTCGGCCGCGATCCTTCCGAGCGTCCGGCCCCGCGCGAGCCGCGCCATCACGCGCCGCAATTCCTGCAGCGTGCGACCACGATGGCGCCGAGGGGCGATGACGACGATTTCGACGACTGAGAATGGAAGGGCTGGTGGCCCGGCGCCGCCCGCCGCCCGCCTCCCCACAGAACCCGACCGCAATTGCCCGCTGTGTCCGAGGCTTGAGGGCTTCCGCGCGGCGACGCGCAGCCGCGAGCCGGACTGGTTCAATTCACCGGTGCCCTCGTTCGGCGATCCCGACGGACGGCTACTGATCGTCGGTCTCGCGCCGGGCCTGCAGGGCGCCAATCGCACCGGGCGGCCCTTCACCGGCGATTTCGCCGGCGACCTGCTCTACGCGACGCTGCTCGAATTCGGTTTTGCCAAAGGCATCTATCAGGCGCGCCCCGACGACGGGCTGACGCTGGTCGATTGCCGGATCAGCAACGCGGTGCGCTGCGTGCCGCCGCAGAACAAGCCGCTGCCGGCGGAAATCAACACCTGCCGGCCATTTCTGTCGGCGACCATTGCGACGATGCCAACGTTGCGCGCGATCGTGGCGCTCGGCCGGGTGGCGCATGAATCGACCCTGAAGACGCTCGGCCTTCGCAGCTCCGCCGCACCGTTCGCACATGGCGCGATCCACCAGGCCGGCGCAGTAAAGCTTTACGACAGCTATCATTGCTCGCGTTACAACACCAATACGCGGGTGCTGACGCCGGAAATGTTCCGCGGCGTGTTCGCGAAAGTGCGCGCGGATTTGGCTTAAGACTTACAAACTAGACCGGATTTGCCTTCAGCCACGCCAGTACATCGCCGGCGTTTCGATCCGGCGGAAACACCGGATAAAACACATGGGTGATGCGCGCGCCGTCGACGATCAGCGCCAGCCGCTTGATCAATGTCAGTCCGGCCACCTGCATGGTCGGCAAATCGAGCGCACGTGTCAGCGCCAATTTCTCGTCCGACAAAACCGGGAACGGCAGATGCAACCGCGAGGCCATCTCGGTCTGGTAGGCGTTGCTCTGCGTCGACAGGCCGAACACGTGTTTGGCGCCCGCGGCCTTCAGTTCCGCAAACAGGTCGCGGAACGAGCAGGTTTGCGGCGTGCAGCCGCGCGCGCCGGGAATCATGTCCCAGTCGTCGACCAGCGAGATCTTGCCGGGCTCGCCGGTTCTGGGATAGGCGAACACGACGGTGCGCCCGGCCAGCGCCGACAACGTCACCGAGGTGTCGTCTGTCGCAACCAGGCTGATCGGCGGGATTGTCATGCCCACAAGATGCGCCGCGGCGCCATCGTCGGATGGCGCCGGGATCTTGCTCCAGTCGACTTCGAGCAGGTTCTTCTGATTCATCGCACTTCCCTCGGCATGCAACCCATCCGGACCTCATGGTGAGGAGGCGCATTTGCGCCGTCTCGAACCATGAAGCCCTGGTCTCATCCTTCGAGACGCGCGTAAGAACGCGCTCCTCAGGATGAGGCCATTATCCCCGCGCCCGCAGCAGGCGGCCCTTCTCCCTGCCCCAGTCGCGCTTTTTCTCACTCTCGCGCTTGTCGTGCAGCTTCTTGCCCTTCGCCACCGCCAGCAAGAGCTTGGCACGGCCGCGTTCATTAAAATAAAGCTTTAGCGGAATCAGTGTCATGCCTTCGCGCTCGACCGCGCCCATCAGCTTGTTGATCTGCTTCTTGTGCAGCAACAGCTTGCGCGGCCGCTTCGGCTCATGATTGAAGCGGTTGGCCTGCAGATATTCCGGAATATTGGCGTTGATCAGCCAGACCTCGCCGCCCTTGGTATCGGCATAAGATTCCGCGATGGTGGACTTGCCGCTGCGGAGCGACTTGACCTCGGTGCCGGTCAGCGCGATTCCCGCTTCCACCGTATCCTCGATCGCGTAATTGAACCGGGCCTTGCGATTTTCGGCGACGACCTTGATCGCGCGCTCGTTCTTCTCGGCCATGATCAATCTGTTCCAGCGAAGCCGTCAGCGATAGCACTCGGTCCAAACCCGCGCACGTCAAGACTTTTTGAGCAGGTCGCGGATCTCGGTGAGCAGCTCTTCCTGACGGGTCGATTTCAGCGGCTGCGGCGCTGCTTCATCCTTGCGCTTTAACTGGTTCATGAAACGAATGACCATGAACAGCACAAAGGCGATGATGATAAAATTCAGCGTCAACGTCAGAAAATTGCCCCAGGCCAGCACCGCGCCCTGCTTTTTCGCATCCACCAGATTGCCGGCGGTGACCGCTTTCGACAGGCCTGTGAAATAGTTGGAGAAGTCGAGGCCGCCGGTGATCGCGCCGATAACAGGCATGATGATGTCGCCGACCAGCGAGGTCACGATGCCGCCGAAGGCCGCGCCGATGATAACGCCGACCGCGAGGTCGACCACGTTGCCTTTCATCGCGAATTCGCGGAATTCCTTGAGCATTTGCGGTTCCTTCTCTTCGCGAACCGGAAGACCCAGACGGCAGCGTCGAGGGCTCAGTTGATCAGGCCCGCATGCACCATGGCGCTGCGCACCGCCACGCGCGTGGGCTCGGACACCGGCACCATCGGCAGGCGCAGTTTCTCGTCGATCTTGCCGAGCAGCGACAACGCGTATTTCACCGGCGACGGATTGGATTCGATGAAGAGATTGGTGTGCAGCGGCATCAGCTTGTCGTGCAGCTTCAGCGCGGTTTTGAGATCGCCCTTCTGCCAGGCGAGGTGAAATTCGGAGCACAGCCGTGGGGCGACATTGGAGGTCACCGAAATGCAGCCATGGCCGCCATGCGCCATGTAACCGAGCACGGTGGCGTCCTCGCCCGACAACTGGTTGAAATCCTCACCCATCCTGGCCCGCTGCTGCGAAACCCGCACCATGCTCGCGGTCGCATCCTTCACCCCGGCGATGTTCTTCAGTTCGAACAGCCGCGCCATGGTGTCCACGCTCATGTCGATCACCGAGCGCGGCGGAATATTGTAGATGATGATCGGAATGCCGATCGCATCGTTGATCGCCTTGAAGTGCTGGTACATGCCTTCCTGGGTCGGCTTGTTGTAGTACGGCGTCACCACCAGCACCGCGTTGGCGCCCGCCTTCTCCGCATGCTGCGCAAGCTCGATGGCTTCCTTGGTCGAATTGGATCCGGCGCCGGCGATCACGGGAACGCGGCCCTTGGCCTCGTCGATGCACCATTCGACGACGCGCTTGTGCTCATCGTGGCTCACCGTCGGGCTTTCGCCTGTGGTGCCGACCGGCACCAGGCCGTGGGTGCCCTCGGCGATTTGCCAGCTCACCAGTCCGCGGAAGGCCGCTTCGTCGAGCGAGCCGTTCTTGAATGGCGTGACCAAGGCGGTGAATGATCCCCGGAAATTTGTCTTGGCTGCCATGAATTTCCTCCAAACGCGCGGTTTGCGGCTTTGCCGCTACTGGAACAGCCAATTCATATCGGGTCTGACGACCATGCGAAAGGCCCGTTGCGGAACCGGTGCAGCCGCGATTTTGCCGTGGTGGTGGCGCAGACATCGGCAACCATTAGCGTATTTGGTATTTTGTCCACATATTCAATCAAATAGACTCAGAGCGCGATCAGCAAAAGTGGGATCCGGTTTTGCGTCCGATCGCGCTCTAAACTATTGAAGAAGCGCATGATCTTTTCACCAAACCGCCCACACTTTGGTGGATCATGCGCTGGACCTGAGCGATTGAATGATTCGCCGCGAAGGAACGCAGTGACCCCATCCGCCCGCGCAGCCGCGTTGCGATCGACCGCATTGGCGACCAGCCTGGCGCTGGCGCTGGGCCTGTCGGCATTGGCCGCGGAAGCCCGTACCAAGCCGAAAGTTCCATTGCCGAAGCCGCGGCCGATTGCGCGCAACGTCGTGCCCAATCCTTCCGCTAAAAATGTCGCGCCCGCAGCGAACACCGCCGCCAGAAATACCGCGCCCGCCCCGACGGCGGTTCCGGCCATCGCGCCGGCGACCCGGCAACATGCGGCTTTGCCGCCTCCGCCCGCGCGCAAACCGGTAACGCCAGCGGCGGTCGCTGCGACGTCATCGACCTCGCGGGCCGATACCGATGCGCTGGAAAACGTCATCGAACTGGTGCGCAAGCACAAGCCCGCGGATGCGACCCAGGCTGAGGCGGCGATATCGGATCCGGTCGCGAAGAAGCTCGCGGAATGGATCGTCCTGCGCAGCGACGACAATGGCGCGACGGTCGAGCGCTATCGCGCATTCATATCAGCCAATCCGAGCTGGCCTTCGCAGACCTTCCTGCGCCGGCGCATCGAGGCGGCGCTGTGGGACGATCATCACGACGACGCCACTGTGTGGGCATGGTTCGAAAACGAATCGCCGTTGTCGGCCAAAGGCAAATTCTCGCTGGCGCGGGCGATGATCGCGCGCGGCGACCGCGCCAATGCGGAACGTCTGGTACGCGACGCCTGGCGAAACGATTCCATGTCCGAAGACACCGAGGGCACGGCGCTCGACCTGTTCGGCGCGCTCCTGACCCCGGGCGATCACAAGGCGCGGATGGATCTGTTGCTTTACGGCAGCGAGCATGAGGCAGCGCTGCGCGCCGCGAAGCGGCTGGGCGCCGGTCAGCTCGCTTTGGCGAGCGCGCGTATTGCCGCCTATCGCAAGGCCTCCAACACCAGGGCTCTGCTGGAGGCGGTTCCGCGCGAACTGCACGGCGATCCCGGCTACATCTTCAGCAAAATCCAGCTGCTGCGGCGCGAAGAGAAATTCGCCGAGGCCGCGCAACTGATGATGAGCGCGCCGAAGGACCCCGGCCGCCTGCATAATCTCGACGAATGGTGGATCGAACGGCGATTGCTGTCGCGCAAGATGATCGATGTCGGCGAGCACCGCACCGCCTATTTGATCGCGCGCGATGCGGCGCTGCCCGCGCGCGACATCTACAAGACCGAGCAGGAATTTACCGCGGGCTGGATCGCGCTGCGCTTTCTGACCGATCCGGCGACCGCCGCGCAGCATTTTGCGCGCATCGGGGTCGGCAGCGTCAACCCGACCACGCTGGCGCGCGCCGGCTATTGGCAGGGCCGCGCCGCGGAAGCGGCCGGCCGCTCCCAGGACGCCCGCGCCGCCTACACCGCAGCTGCGGCGCAATCGACCAGTTACTACGGCCAATTGGCGCGCGCGAAACTCGGCCTTCCCCAGATCGAGCTGAACGGCGCCCAGTCCGGCCGGGCGCGCGGTATCGAAAGGCTGGAGATCGTCCGCGCGGTGCAACTGCTGTTCGAGCTGGACGAGCGCGAAATCGCGATCCCGATCTTCGCCGACATGGGTGAAAACGGCGATTCCGACGCGCTGGTGGGGCTCGGCGAACTCGCCTCCCGCTACGGCGACGCGCGCGGCATGCTGCTGCTCGGCAAGGCCGCGCTCAATCGCGGGCTGCCGTTCGATTTCTACGCCTATCCGGTGATGGGGATTCCGCCGTTCAAGTCGATCGGGCCGGAAGTCGAGCAGAGCATCGTGTTCGCGATCGCGCGGCAGGAAAGCGCGTTCAATCCATCCGTGGTGTCGCCGGCGCAGGCCTACGGGCTGATGCAGGTGACGCCGGACGCCGGACGCTATGTCTGCAAAAGAGCCGGCGTCAGCTTCGATTTGCGCCGGATGAAGACCGATCCGGTCTATAACGCGGCGCTTGGCGCCGCCGAGCTTGGCGGCCTGATCGAGGATTATCGCGGCTCCTACATCATGACGTTTGCGGCCTATAATGCCGGTCGCGGCAGCGTTAAAAAATGGATCGACCGTTATGGCGATCCCCGCGACCCCAAGGTCGACGCGGTCGACTGGGTCGAACTGATCCCGTTCTCCGAGACCCGCAATTACGTGCAGCGGATCATGGAGAATTTGCAGGTCTATCGCTCACGATTCGGCGGCGGAACCCGGCTGCAGATCGAGGCCGATTTGCACCGCGGCGCCAGCGTCGAATAGCCGGGGCGTTCGGCGCGCCTGCGCACGCACGGAATTCCCAACCACCATTTCGGCGTCGTCCAGGCCAGGCGTATTCCCGCCAGCGCGCTTGCGCTTTCGGTGCGCGCGAATCCGGAACCCTATCCATCGCTGTCCGGGCAAGCCCGTGGCGCGTCCTCCGATCCAATCTGGCTTCCCCTGCGTGCACGGGGACGACGCTCCGGCCAAAGAAAAACCCCCGGCAGTTTCCTGCCGGGGGTTCTTTTAGAGAGTTGTCAGACGATCGAGATCAGAAGTTACGCTGAGCGCGGAAAAGGGCGCTGAGGGACTGCTGGTCCTTGAGCTCGTACAATCCTGCCGGCTTGGTCGCGGACGCCGGGAGCACAATCGAGCCCGAGTATTTCTGATCGAGGTTGGCGTACAGGACATCGACCGAGAACGTCAGGTTCTTGACCGGGGTCCAGCGTATCACCCCACCGACCTGCCAGATGTCGAAGTCGGGGTTGCAGGTCGAACCTAGCGTTAGTGCCAGGCCGATGGCGCTGGTGCAGATAAGAGCCGTGGCCGTACTGTTATTCCTCGAAGCAGCCCACGCACCGTAGAGCGAGCCACTCCAGTAGGGATCAAAGTTGTGGTTGAAGCCACCACGGAAACCGTACGTGGTCGTCAGCTGAAGCTGAGTCGCATTGACGGCCGAACCCGCAAGGCCGTTAAACACAGCGTCAGACGTGCCTGCAAATCCGATACTCTGGTAAGCGCCCCCCAGACCGGTGCCACCGAACATCGAGTAGTTGTTCGTGGCCAAGCTGTGGAAGTTGTATCGGGTTGCACCGTTGGTATACACGCCTTGCACGTTGAGGGTGTCGCCGGGACCAGTCGGGAGGTTCTTGATCCCCAAGGCGCCCTGTATAGCGAATCCCCACTTGTCGTCCGGGTGACCCAAGAGCTCGAGGGTTTGGGCACCGTAATAGGTGGCATGGTTGTCGTGTGCCGCTACCGACAACTGGGCCACACCCCAAGCCTGGTCAACTTTTAAAACACCGATGATATCAGGAGCCACCACGCCGCCGATGGCGCTCGAGCCATAGGAGCCGGCATAGGGGCTGGCACCTGTTATAAATGAGGTGTTATAGACGTTGGACTGGAAGTAGGCGGACGGGTCTTGCAACGAGATTGCGGCCGACACGCCGTTTCCGAACTGAGCGGTGTAGGTCAGCTGGTTGACGCCGGTGACGTCGCCGCCGCCGCCGACAAGGCCGTCGAAGTTGTTACCTGGATAGGCGGACCAGGGCGCGTCAAACTGGGAGATTGTCTTACCCAGCGTGAAGCCAGCGAACTGGATGAACGCGTGGTAAACGCCGATGGTATCGCTACCCGCGATGCCGGCATTGCCAAAGGTTCCGGCTGTCTGGGCATTCCCAGCAGTGGTCCAGCTGAACGTCGCATCCCAGAAGGTGCGGACCACGCCGTACTCGGTCGCAGTGCGCGTATCAATGGTGAGGTCCTCGCGGGAACGGAAGAGAGCGTAATTGCGAAACCGGTTCCCCTGACCATAGTTGCCGGCGACGGTGCCGCCGGTATAGTCGCCGGAGGCGTTGACCGCCACGTCGACGCGCAGATAACCACCCAGCTTGATGCAGGTGTCGGTGCCCGGAATGTAGTAGAAACCGGCACC
>JBGQCE010000139.1:0-7834 GCA_041495185.1 Bradyrhizobium sp. | reverse complement strand
CTTCAGCCTCGAGACCCTGGCGGCGCGTCGAACCGACGTTCTGGAAATAGCCGAATCCCTGCAGGACCGGACTGGGAATCGCCAGGATGTCGTCGGTGTTCTGTGCACGGAAAGCTCCAACCTTCCATCCGAATGTGCCGATATTCAGTTCCTTGCTGCCGCGCAGGCCGGCTTCCATGGTGCGGGACACGACTTGTTTCAACGGTGGATCGGAAACCAGGAATGCTGCGATGATGCAGGGATGTGCGGGATCGGCGCATCCCAGTTCCAGCGGGGTTGGCGCCCGGTTGCCTTCGGAATAGCCGGCATAGGCCGTCAATCCGGGAGTGATCTTGTAAGTGCCGCCGATGATCGGATTGAAGCGCGTATAGGTATCATTGCCGTTTAGCGAAGTACCGATCTGGTCTTCCAGCCTGATGTTGGCGACATTGAAGCGGCCGCCGCCCGTGATCGAAAACGCATTCGTGACATCGAATGTATCGAGTGCATAAAGCCCACTGTACTGATTGGTGGTGCGAAGCGCGACCGGGCCGATCGATACCGGATCGCCGGATTGTCCGAGAAATATTCCGCTGCCGCTGACGACAAAGTTGGGACCGATGGTGCCCAGTTCGGCGCTGGCCGAGAAGCGGGTGACGCTGGAGTCGAAACTTGCTCCAACTACGAAGTTATTGTTGTGTCCGAATAACTTATCGGAGTTGGTTGCCTGCAACGACACGCCTGTCGTGGTCGAATGGGTCGTCGTTCGGTCAATCTCTCCCAGCACGGGACCCGGATTGAAGGGATTGGCGAGTTGAGCCCCATTGAGGCCATTTGCCGGCGTGCTGCCGTCGCCAAAGCAAAGCAGCGTCGGATCGGCGGCGCATGGCTGGGTGCCGGTCGGATTGGCATCCAGCATCTTCTGATCGAAAACCCGTATATGCGCGGAGCCTTCGATCGTCCAGGCCGGCGTGGCCTCGACCTTCCCTGTCAAATTGACATAGCCGACGCGATTTTCTGTGGTTTGCGGCGAGGTATAGGTCGCTCCCCAATATTGCTGGAGCAATTCGACTGGCGCAGTCGCGGTCGCACCGAAACTATTATCGGCCGCGCCCATATTGACATGAAATTCGCTGGTATCGTTCCTGTAACCAACGTCCCCGTAGAAGCGGCGAACGTTCGAGGCTGAAAAATTGCGAAATCCGCCGTCGTGTAATCCTTCGAGGTCGCCATAGACGGCAAAATTATCGACCTGCTTGCCCCACTGCGCCGAACTCTGGATCCGTCCGAACGAGCCGCCCATCGTGTCGATTTCGGCGCCATGATAGTTGAAGCCGTCCTTCATCAGCACGTTGACTGCCCCACCCAGCGCATTAAGGCCGAACGCGGGGTTGTTGGTCACCACGGTGACTGACCGTATCGCGGCGGTCGGAATCAGATCCCAGTTTACGGTGTCGCCGAATGCTTCGTTGATGCGCACCCCGTTCTGGTACACCGCAAGTCCTTGGGGCGTGCCGGCCACGGGAGATGCGACGAAGCCGCGAAATTGTACGTTTGGCTGGAATGGATTGCCGGCAACTTCATTGACAATGATACCCGGCACGTATTTCTGCAGGGCATCGCTGATGTTCAGCGACCCGGTTTGCTTGATTTGATTGGCGTCGACGACATTGACGCTTGCCGGCACCTTATCGGGATTTATGCCCGAGCCCGATACAGGTGTGGTGAGGTAGACCACGACCCTGGGCAGGGTCCGGGCGGTACGAGTAGCATTTTCGGTGCGGCCGCGCTTAACGCCTGGCGCCGTCCCGGTCACCACAATGGGTGGCAACCTCTGAACGGCGTCGGGCGCGTCTTGGGCAAGAGCGCAATCATTGCCGGGAAACAGGCATACCAATATCGACACGAAAAATAGGAATCGAGCGCCCATCTGCCTCATCCCGCTCCGGCTGTTCTGGGTCCGCCGGTCAGGAATGCTAGGAGATCGACAGATGGTCGACATCGGGAAAGTTAGGTCGCGCTGTCGGGAAAAAATCCCGATGCTCTCATGATGGCTTACATTGGCTGCAATAATTGGGGTTGCCGTATTCCAGTTGGAACCAGGGCTTCCACGGTGACTCCGTGGGTCGTCGATGCCACGGTCATTGTGCCGCCCAATGCCAGCACCCGCTCACGCATGCCGATCATGCCGAAACCTTGCCTATGATCGGTCGCCAGTCCAGCGCCGTTGTCGCATACGCGCACCAAGGTCGCCTCCGTCTCGACGGTTCCTGGCCGAACGGGTCTTGCAGGCTCAACCCTGATATCGACATGGGTCGCGCGGGCATGGCGGAAGACGTTGGTCAGGGCTTCCTGAATGATGCGATAGATAGTCAGTTCCGCCGTCTCGCCGCCCGCGTGGAGTGACGGGGAAATCGAGGTTTCGATCACGACGCCGGGATGGGTCTCGTGCCAGAGGCGCAGTAACGCAGCAAGTGCATCAGCCAGCCCGAGCTCCGCAAGGCCCACGGGCCGCAATCGTTCGAGGATGCGCCGATTGAATTGCTGCAGCGCATTAACCTGATCGGACATCGCGCCGATGTGCTTGCGTAACGCATCAAGATCAGGCTCGCCAGTGTCGGCCAATTGCGTCAGCGAGGAGGCATGCGCGCGCAGCGCGAACAGATAAGGCCCGAACTCGTCGTGCAGGTCGCGCGCGATCTCCTTACGCTCGTCATCCTGCAACGAGACTACGCGCTCGGCGAGTCGTCGCTTGTCCTCCGTGGCTGTTTCCAAGACGGATGCAAGATGGTTCAGTTTCCTGCAGATCGCGGCCAGCTCGGGCGAGCCGCTGGGACTGACGCGTGTGTCATAGAGGCCTGCCTCGATAGAGGTGATCGCATCTGCGAGCGACTTTATTGGCTGCAGCGCGCGGTTTACGACAGTCATCGTGATCAGCAGAAGCGCCGCAGCGATCGCTGATCCGATTTCGAGCTGTGTGACGATGCCGTCCCATATCTCGGCAATTTCGTCGGTAGGGTGCGAGGTAATGACGAGCGGCCCCAAGGATCGTCCGTTTACGACAATCGGCACACGGACGGTTGTCTGCTCAGGGTGAATCAGAGTCACAAACCATTCGGGAACCTGACGCGGTTCGCCCGAGATGCCGGGCGGCGCCAGAGCTGTAGACCCGCCGCTTGCGGCCGGGTGTTGCTCCCGAGTGATACTAACATGGCGCAGTTGCTTGAGGCCCTCAACAATCTGGTCGAGTCTTGCCTCGGGATCGGTTGCCTCATTGAGATCCGACACCAAAGTCTCGACGAAACCGCGCGCAAGCCTGACTACACTTTGATCTTCGGCCGCTACACGTGGCGCAGCCTCCAACAGCAGCCGTGCGATGTTTATGACCAGACCGAGCGCCATGACGAGTGCCAAAAGTGCGTTCAGCCGGGCCCGCAAGGAGAGCTTCTGCCACAGTGCCATGCTCCGCTCCGGTCGCTCTATTCTGGTGTAAGCCGCAAGGCGTTGACAGCCAAAAATAGCAGCTATCTAATTGAACGGTACCGCACTTTTTCCGGAAGGGCATAGTGCGAAGTTCGAGGAGCCAAGAGATGAACAGTGTATCCTCTGCCGCGGTTGAACGTGCGCTGTCCCTATTGCGCTGCAAACTAAGCGAGTGTCGGCTATGAAGCCTTTTGATCGATGCCGATGCGTATCCTGATCGTTGACGATCATCCTATTGTTGCCTCGGGTTGCCGGGCGCTGCTGGCCGGTGACCCGGATATCGGCATTCTGGAAGCCTCAGACGCCGAAAGCGGCGAGGAGGCTTTCGTCACCGAACGGCCCGATATCTGCGTCCTCGACATCAATCTGCCGGGTGTTTCGGGCTTTGAGCTGGCCCGAAGAATTCTGACACGCGATGGAGCGGCACGCATCATCATGTTCAGCATGAACGACGATCCGATATTTGCAGCGCGCGCCATCGAAACAGGCGCGAAAGGCTATGTTTCGAAATCTGGTGATCCAGGCGATCTGGTCGCAGCCATTCGCAAGGTGGGCGAGGGCGGGGTATTTTTGCCGTCAGCGATCGCTCAAAGCATCGCATTTGCCGGCCCGGGATTTAGCGAGAACCGTCTTTCGAAATTGACGCAGCGCGAAATGGAGATACTGCGCCTGCTGGGCGCAGGCAAAAGTCTTTCCGAGATCGCATGGTTGGTGCATTCATCCTACAAGACGATTGCCAATACGTCTTCCATCATGCGCCAGAAGCTTGGCTTGCGCTCATCGTCCGAACTGGTCCGTTTCGCGATCGAGAGCCGGCTGGTGTGAGCTGAAAAGCTAACCTCCGCCGGCATCGTCCGACGCCTGCGCCATATCCACCCCTGTCCAGCCGCCAAGGGCCAGCAAAGAGAGGCGTAGTTCGCTTGATGGCAATGTTGGCAGAGGGTCGCGATATCAATACAGTGGGGAATTCCTTCCGGTCCTTGATGGTACGGAGCCGAAGCCTGCGCGGAGTGCAGCAAAATCCTACGTCAAGTCGCTCGGGGTGTGGGCAGGATGCTCCCATGGCAGCGGTGAGGGCATCGCGACGTTTGGTTTCGGCAACGAAACGGGGAGTAACGGCGAAATCCTGCCTGTTGCTCGTGCTTGCGATAATTTCGACCGACGCCCAGACCGCAACAATCGACACCGAACATCTGTTCGGCTTCACGATAGGAAGCGATGTAGGCGAGGCCGGAGAAAGAGAGATAGAGGGTTCGGTAACCGGCCGATTTGCGAAGCGAGCCGGATCGTACAATGCGGCCTTCGGCACGATGTCCGCAGAATTCGTGCCGATAGCAAATCTTCGAACCGAACTTACTGGCGCGGTGGTCTCTTATGACATTGCCGGTGTCAGCGGGTTGGCCGATCAACGGTACACGTCATTTGGGGGCCTATCCGCCGACATTCGGTACCGGATACTTAATCGAGCGACCGCGTCGTTTGGTTTTGCGGTCGGCGCTGAGCCTCATTGGGGTCGGGCCGATGAAGTGACCGGTGAACCCGTTAGCCAATATGGCGTCGACTTCGTTGCTGCTGCCGACTGGGAGATCATTCCCGACCGTGTCGTTGCCGCGTTCAACCTGCTCTATCAGCCCGAGGCCATGCGTTCGAAAGCGACCGGGACCTGGTCGCAAGAGTCCACGGCGGGCGTCGCGATCGCGGTGATGGCACAGGTTCATCCAGGGATTTTTGTCGGCGGCGAAGCGCGCTATTTGCGCCGGTATGATGGCATAGGGTTGGATACGCTCGCCGGACAAGGCGTTTTCGTTGGACCGACGATATATTTTAAGATCTCCAAACGAGCGTGGGTTGCAGCCGCGTGGAGCGCGCAAGTTACGGGCAACGCAACGTCATCAGTTGGTTCGCTTGACCTGGTCAATTTCGAGCGCCGGCAGGCACGTCTCCTGTTTGGAGTGAATTTTTGAGCGTGCCAAACACCTTGATCTGGAAGTGATCGCGAGGTTTGCGTCCCGCAGACGCAGGGATATCAGCGGCTATTTCGAGCAGCCCTTCAGATTTTTCTCCTCGATCGAAAAGATCGAACCTGCCTTGACCTGAATATTCGGGACCACGCAGGTCCGCCCGCTCTTATCGACGAATTTAACGTCATACATCCCGGGGGCCGTGTTGGTTATCTTCAAGCGCTCATCATGATCGACGGTACGATCTCGATCGTTGTCGGCCTGGTTCGGACCCCAATCGTTCTTGCCGGCGGGGGAAAGCTGCAGCGAAGTGATTGTATTGACTGTCAGGTTCCAGAACTGTGTGTCTTTTGCCGACGCGCCCGTTGGAATGAAGGCAATGATGAAGGCTGTCAGAGCTAGGGCCTTGGCCATCGCTTGCTCCTCCCCAGAATGTTGCGGCTCCATCCTCTATTCCCCCACGCACGCCGAACTCTGGATGTGACTGGTGCCATAGGTCAGCACTTGAATGCATCGTTTACTAGCAATTGGCGACGCTTGTCGCAATCAAGCTTTCGATGCGCCGATTCCGGGTCGCGAAATTGCCCTGGTACGATTTTCAATTCGGGCCAAAGGCGATACCCCAGGGCAATTCTCCGACCTGAATGGATTTGATGACCCGCAAGCGCGCCACGTCGATGACCGAGACGTCGTTCGAAACGCCATTGGCCACCAGCAGATATTTCTCGTCCGGCGTAAAGGCGCCGTGCCAAACTCTTTGGCCGACCAGCAGGTATTTCAAGACGGCGTGACTGACGCCATCTACTACCGCCACCCGATTGGCAGGCCCGAGATCGATGAAGCCGAGTTTGCCATTCCGGGTGATATTGATGCCGACGGGCTGGATCGCCTCGGATCGGAGACCCGGAATCTCGAACGTCACCGTTTGCTTGAGCTGCCGTGTTGCCGGATCGATGATCGCGAGGCCGCCGCCGATCTCCGAGGTCACCCATAACTCCGATCCGTCGGCCTTGAATGCCGAAAAGCGCGGACGAGAACCGACCAGCAGGTTGCCCACGATCTCGCGACTCGTGGTGTCGATGAAATGGACCATGCTCGTCGTCTCGGACGCACATACCAGAATCTTGGAATCCGGACTGATCGCCATGCCTTCGGGCTCGATGCCCACCAACACCTCGCCGATCGATGCGCGCTTCTCCAGGTCGATGACGGTCAGCATCGCGTCGTTTTCGTTGGCGACGTAGAGAAGTTTTCCCGCCGGATCGAGCGTGAATTGTTCAGGATCCGGGCCGGACGGCAGCTCGCCAGCGTTTTTAAGGGTTTTCGCGTCAAAGACCTGGATCATATCGTCGTCGCCGAGGGCGACATAGACCAATTTGCCGTCCCGGGAGACTTCGATGCCACGCGGTCGTTGACCGGTCTTGACGGTTGCGATCGTCTCCATCTTGTCGGTGTCGATCACCGAGATTGAATTACCCTTCTCGTTGGAAACATAGGCAAGGAAGGCGAACGCAGAATCAACCGAGAGAGAATACCCGACCAGCGAAAGGCCAAGTACCGCAATGCGGCGTAAATCGAACATGTGGCGCTCCCCAAGCTGTCTGGTTCGGCGACAAGGCAAAAGTCGTTTCCGCGCCGAAATCCAAGGTCTATTTGATGCTGATACGCTCAATTAGACAATCGTCTGGGTTCGGAATTTGCCGACCGGGTTGGGCATCTCTTTGCGCTATACGATAGATGGATTACCCTGACCGGCGCGAGCGGAAGCAAGGAAAAACAGGCTGGAAGGCTGGCGTCGGCCGTGGTCGCCGAAGCGGCCCGTCGAGTTCGCCAGGGATGAAATGTTGCGATGCAGTCGAGCCACAGGTCTCGTCCGAACATTATGGAGGCGTGATTTGCTGCGGCTTCTGGTTGCTGTCTGCGCACTTGTGGCTTCGAGCGGAGCGGGTCTGTCCGATCCGCCGCTGGAAATCAAGATCGGCTACCTTCGCCAAGCACCCTCAAGGATCAGGATATCGCTGATCGATGTACCGGCCGGCAATGATGGTCTCGCCGGAGCTCAATTGGCGACCGAAGACGATAATGCCACCGGGCGCTTCCTCAATCAGCGATATACGCTGATCGAGACATTGCTTGGCGAGGGCGACGATCCGGTCGTGGCAATGAATGCGCTCGCCGACCGCGGAGCCTCATTTATCGTAACGAGTCTGGATGCGGATCGGCTGCTGACGGTTGCGGACGCCGGTAGGGCAGGCGGCGAAACGTTGATTAACGCATCCGCATTGGACGAACGGCTGCGCGAGCAGGATTGTCGCGCCAACATCATTCATGTTGCTCCCACGCGCTCCATGCTCGCCGACGCGCTTGCGCAATACCTGGTCTGGAAGAAGTGGCGCAGGTGGATGCTGCTT
>JBGQCE010000138.1:0-7852 GCA_041495185.1 Bradyrhizobium sp. | reverse complement strand
TGCGCGGCATTGATGACCTGACCGAAGGCGACTTCGATCAGACGATTGCGGTCAACCTTAAATCGGCTTTTCTCTGCACCCAGGCCGTGCTGCCGGCGATGCGCGCAAAGAAGTGGGGCCGCATCGTCAATATCTCGTCGGGCGCCGCGCGCGGTGCCGGTGCCATAGGAGTTCACTACAACGCCTCGAAGGCCGGCATGGAGGGTCTAACGCGGGGCTATGCGGCGCGGCTAGTCAAGGAAGGCATTACGGTCAACGCGGTGGCGCCCTCGCTGATCGAAACCGACATGATGCGCGGCCGGTCCGATCTGGCGCGCAATATCCCGCTTGGCCGGCTGGGGCAACCCGACGAGGTGGCGCAGGCGGTACTGATGGTGCTTGGAAATGACTACATGACCGGCCAGACAATTATGCTGAATGGCGGCATGGCATTCATTTGACCAAGGCTTTGCCTAGGCCGGCCTGAATCCCGCCCCCGCCAGCGCCGCGCGACCTTCCTCAGACGCCAGCGCTTCGAGAAACGCCTGCACTGCGGGGCGTTGTTTTCGCGCCGTCACCAGCGCGAAATCATAATGCTCTTCCGCCAGCGGAATGAAGCCGAGGCGCGCTGCATGCGCGACCGGCGCTATCGTCATGCCCCAGTCGGCGCGATGCTGCGCCACGGCGGCCGCGACCGCGTTGTGCGAGCGCGGCTGATTCCAGTAACCCTCGGGCCTGATGTCGCCGAGCAGCCGGTCGATCAGGATGCGCGTGCCCGCGCCCTGATTGCGATTTACCATGATGCAGGCGGGGTCGGCGAGTGCCGCGCGCACCGCGTCGTGCGCGCTCAATCCTTCGAACCGCTTGTCGCCCGATCGAAACACGATGCCCTGCATCCGCCGCCAGCCCGGCACCAGTTCAAGTCCGTCCGCGAGAAACGGGGTGTTGTAGCTCTCTGACTTTTCGTCGAACAGATGAATCGGCGCGAAATCGCACTCGCCGCGCCGTGCCGCCGCCAGACCGCCGAGGCTGCCGACCGCGATCGAGCGCACGGAAAGCCCCGCGCGCGCCAGCGGCGCCGTGACCAGGTCGAGCCCGGTGCAATGGCTGCCGACGATCACGAGATCCGGCACCCGCACATGCGGCGTGAACAGCGTCACCTCGGCGTCAGTTCCAGCCGGCATCTGATCGGCCAGCGCATCGATCCGCAAGAAACCATCGGCCTGCGCGAATGAGGTGATCGCGCCGGAGCCTTTGCCGGAGGGATAAGCGATCAGGCCGTCGGCGCCTTCGACCAGCGACACCATGACGAATTCGGTGCGGCCGAGTTCGGAAGCGATCCGCACCGGGACTTTGGCAGTGACCTTCGCATCGGAGCGCGGCGGCAGTCCCGCCATCCGGCGCAGCACCGGCACGATCATGTCGTGAAAAGTGAACATCGCCGAGGTCGGAAAGCCCGGCAGGATCACGACCGGCTTGCCGTCGCAGACCGCCAGACACAGCGGCTTGCCCGGCTTCAATGCGACGCCATGCGCGATGATGCCGGGCTTGCCGAGCCGCGCGATGATGCGATGGGACACATCGCCCGCGCCCTTCGAGGTGCCGCCTGACAGTACCAGCATGTCGCAGGTTTCAAGCGCCTTGCGCATCGCGGCTTCGAGTTGTTCTTCGTCGTCGGCAATGGCGCCGAGAAACACTGCTTCGCCGCCGTTCTCGCTCACCGCCGCCGCGACGATCGCGCCATTGGTGTCGTAGATCGCGGCCGGTGGCAGCTTCAGGCCCGGCTGCACCAGTTCGTCGCCGGTGGAGATCACGGCAACGCGCGGCCGGCGTGCGACGGAAATCTGCGCGATCCCGCAGGCCGCGCACATGCCGATCTCGCGCGAGCCGATCATGGTTCCGGCGCGTAACAACGCCTCGCCGCGCGCGATGTCGGAGCCGGCATAGGAGACGAATTGTCCCGGCGAGGCGGCGCGGCGGATTTCGATCGCGCGGGCGCTTGCGGGCTGGGTATGCTCGACCATCACGATGGCGTCGGCGCCGCGCGGCAGCGGACCGCCGGTCGCAATGGACGTGGCCGTGCCCGACAGTACCGGCCGCGTCGGTGCGATGCCGCAGGCGATCACTTCATCGTTGAGCATGACGCGAACCGGAGTAGCTTCGCCGGCGAAGGCGAGATCGGCGGAGCGCACCGCAAAGCCATCGACATTGGAGCGATCGAACGGCGGCACGTCGATCGGCGCCACGATATCCTCTGATAGTGCGCAGCCGAGCGCATCGGAAAGCGGCCGCGCCTCGCTCGGAACAGCGCGCGGAAACAGGGCTGCCTCGAACCGCGCCAGCGCATCTTCGCGCGACAGGATGGTCAGGAACTGGTCCTGATCGACGCCGTCGCGGCTTTTCGGCAGTTGCGCATTGGTCATGTCGGAACCCATATCAGCTCCGTAACGCATAGGCTTCAACCGGCGTGCCTGCAGCAAATCCCTCGAGCCCGCCGGGCACCGCCTGCCAAGCATCGGCGCGGGCGATTGTCTCGAGCGACAGGTCGCCGACGGCCAGCGGCATCCAGACATCTTCAATTTGTTCGAGTAGGACGATCTCGGCGATGCCGACACTTGAGGCAATCTTGCGCGCCAGCGGCAAGGTGACCCTGCCTCGCGGCCAAAGGCCGGACAACCGGTCCAGCACCGGAAGGGCAAGCGTCCACCACGCCGCGAGTGCCTGATCCGGCGCGCCGGGCAACACTATAACGGGGATTCTTTCGATCCTGCCGACCGCAGCGGTCCGGCCGGGCTGCAGCGCGATGCCATGCGCGACCACCTCGCCGCGCTGGGCCAACGCTGCGATCGTCGCATCGCTGCGGCCGACGCCGCTACCGCCGATGGTCACAAGCATATCGCACGCGCCGGTATCGAGTACCCTTGCGATCGATACCGCATCGCGCCCCGTAGCCTTGGCGCAGATGACGCTGGCGCCGGCCGCGGTGGCGTTTTCCGAAATCAGCTTTGCCGTTGCCGCCTGGCCTGACGACGCAGGAATATCGACGACGGAGAGGCGCGGGCGGCGCACATTCAACCTTTCCAGACCCGCCGCACGCGCGATCAAGAGATCGAGCGGGCGAACCCACCGCCCGTACGCGAGAAAAGAATTTCCCAGCGTGATATCGCTACCGATCCGGCGAACGCCCTGCCCCGGGATCGCTTCTCCCAACGCCTCGAACATCGGGCCTGCCTGGTCCACGGAATCGGAATCGATCACGCAGTCGCAAGCCTCCGGCATGCGGTCGCCGGCTTCGACCCAAACCGGCGATTTGGCCAGTGGCAATGGAGAATAGGACGACGCGCCAGCGAGGTCGCGGGCGCGCATCGCCCAGCCATCGGCGGCGGCGACGTCGTAGGGCGGAAATGCGTCAAGCGCCGGCCTATCCGCGCCAACGCTCCCCAGCGCGTCCACGAGCGGAAGCGCCACGGGTGCGACCGGCTCAAGGCCGTGCAACAACGCGGCGAGCGCTGTTTCGAGCGGGGTAAGCGAAGCCGGCAGGCGCTGGGTCGGGATCATCCGGGAATGGTGGACTATGCGCTGTCACCTTGGCAACTGCTCAAGACCCCTTCTTCTCCGCATCGGGAAAGAACAGCTGCTGGCCGGCGATCTTGTAGCCGGCGATAGCAGCCTGGCCTTCCGGTGACACAAGCCAGTCGACGAATGTCTGGCCGAGCTCCTTCTTCACGGAGGGATATTTGGCGGGGTTCACCAGCATGACGCCATATTGATTGAACAGCCGCTTGTCGCCTTCGACCACGATCTCGAGATCGCCGCGGTTCCTGAAGGATATCCAGGTGCCGCGGTCGGACAGAACATAGGCGCTCATTGCATCGGCGGTATTGAGCGCAGCCCCCATGCCCTGCCCGATCTCGCGATACCAGGGGCCTTTCGTGCTCGCGATGTCGATACCGGCCTGCTTCCAGAGCGCAAGCTCGGCGGAGTGCGTGCCCGATCTGTCGCCGCGCGAGACGAATGGTGCGGCCTTGACTTGAATCGTCTTCAGCGCGGTCTCGATATTGTTGCCTTTGACGCCGGCCGGATCGCTGCTGGGCCCGATCAGCACGAAGTCGTTGTACATCACGTCGAAACGCTTGACGCCAAAACCCTCGGCGAGGAATTTTTCTTCCTGCGATTTGGCGTGAACGAACACCACGTCGGCGTCGCCGCGCCGCGCGGTGTCGAGCGCCTGGCCGGTGCCCTGCGCGATTACCTTTACCTCGATATTTGTTTTGGCCTTGAAGATCGGCAGGAGATAATCGAACAGCCCGGAATCCTGGGTCGAGGTGGTCGACGCCACCACGATCGATCGGTCCTGGGCAATCGCGGGCGCGCAGCCGGCTATGACGCCGAACAAAACGAACGCCAATGATGAAACGCGAAAAGCCATCGAGTGCTCCCTTTAGCAAATCAGATTACGAGGTCGCCGCGCAGGAAGGCTGAGGCTTCCGGTGTGGTCGGGTGGTCGAGAAAATCCATGGCCGGGCGGCGCTCGCACAACGCGCCGCGAACCAGAAAAATGACGTCGCCCGCGAGCCGCCGCACCTGGCCGAGATCGTGCGAGGCCATCACGATCTTGATGCCGGATTGCGCCGCCATCAGCACGATCTCCTCGACGCTGCGCGTCGCGGCGGGATCGAGATTGGCGGTGGGCTCGTCGAGCAGCAGTATTTCCGGATCGCGCGCCAGCGCCCGCGCCAGCGCCAGCCGCTGCTGTTCGCCGCCCGAAAGCCGGCGCGCCGGCCGCTGCGCCAGATCGGAAAGGCCGACGCGCTCCAGCAATGCGGCGGCACGTCGCGCGCGCTGCTTGCGCGGCGTGCCGGCCTGCGCCAGCGCATAGGCGACGTTGGCGGCAACGCTCCTGCGCAACATCACGGGGCGTTGAAACAGGATCGCGCGCCGCGCCGGTGCGCCGGCGGCGTGGCCGCCCCAGCTGATGCGGCCGGTCGACGGCGCGGTAAGCCCCATGCAGAGCCGCAACAAGGTCGTCTTGCCCGCGCCGTTCGGCCCGACGATCAGCGTCGGCGCACCCGGCGTAATCGTCAGGCTCAACCGGTTGAGAATCGCGGTTGCGCCCGCTTGCAGCGAGACGTCATCGAGAACCAAAGGAAGATCGCTTGACGGCGCCCGCATCGTCATCCCGCCTGCCGTTCGGACCAGACCCGCGTGCCCCATGCGGCGGCATTGATCGCGAGAACAATGGCGACAAGAACGAGCCCGAGTCCCATCGCCAGCGGCAGATTTCCCTTGGAGGTCTCCAGCGCCACCGCCGTCGTCATGGTGCGGGTAAAGCCGTCAATATTGCCGCCGACGATCATGACCGCGCCGACCTCGGCTGCGGCCCTCCCGAAACCTGCGAGCAACGCCGTCAGCAGGCTAAAGCGCGCGTCCCACAATAAAGTCGTCATGCGGCCGGTCGGGCCGACATCCATCGCGGTCAGTTCGTCGCGATATTCGGCCCATAGATCCTCGACAGTCTGGCGCGTCAGCGCCGCGATGATCGGCACGATCAGAATGGTTTGGGCGATCACCATCGCCGATGGCGTGAACAGAATGCCCATCTCGCCGAGCGGTCCGGACCGCGACAGCAGAAGATAAACCGCAAGCCCCACCACCACCGGCGGCAATCCCATCAGCGCATTGAGCAGCACCACCAGTACGGATCGTCCGGGAAAGCGGGTCAGCGCGAGCAGCGCGCCGAGCGGCATGCCGACAAGCGCGGCCAGCGCGACCGCGGAAAGGCTGACGGCAAGCGAAAGCCGCACGATCGCAAGCAGCGCTGCGTCGCCGTTCAGGATCAGTTGCCAGGCGGTCAATTGGTCGGACATCGCTCCCTCACCAGCCTTGTTCCGCAAGAATTACGCCCTTTGTCAATCGATTGAACAAGAGCAGAAATATGCATACAAATGCAGGATGGAGTTTTTGACAACCAGCGAGGCCGCCGAATATGTCCGGCTCGGCGAGCGCAAGCTCTACGAACTCGTGACATCGGGCGCGATCCCCTGCAGCAAGGTAGCGGGCAAGTGGCTGTTTCCGCGCCACGAACTCGACCTCTGGGTGCTTTCGGGGTTGGCGCGGCCGGCCGGCATGATCGCAGCCGACCCGCCGCCGATCGTCGGTGGCAGCCAGGACGATCTGCTTGAATGGACCTTGCGCGAATCCGGGTCCGGTCTGGCGTCGCTGACCGAGGGCACGGCGCGCGGCGTCGATCGCCTGCAGCGCGGCGAGGTGATCGCCGCGGCGATCCATTTCCACAGCCATGGCATTCCTGAGGATTCCGCCGGCGACGCCAACATCAAGGCGGTGCAAGCGATGCCCGGCCTACACGATGCCGTGCTGGTTGGGTTCGCGCGGCGCGAACAGGGTCTTCTGCTTGCGCCCGGCAATCCGAAACAGCTGCACGGTCTGACCGATGTTCTTGCCTCCGGCGCGCGAATGGCCGTCAGGCAGCCCGGCGCGGGCGCGCAGATGCTGCTCGAAATGTTGCTGACGCGCGCCGGCGCCGGACAGAAGGATTTGCGCCGGCTCGATCCGCCATGTCTCACCGGTCCGGATCTCGCGGCCGCCATCCGCGCCGGCAAGGCCGATTGCGGCGTCGCCACGCGCGCCGCGGCAAAGTCCGCGGGTCTCGATTTCGTCCCGCTACTTTCCGAGAATTTCGATCTGCTGATGCGCCAGCGCAGCTACTTCCGGCCACAGATGCAGGCGCTGATCGGCTTTATCGGGCAAAAACGGCTGAAGCAGCGGGCCGCCGAGCTCACCGGTTACGACGTGGCGTCCGCAGGGCAAATCCGGTTCGCCGCCTGATTGGGCTGGCTCCGTTGACGCGGGCCTCCAGATCCGGCGTGCTCGGTGCTGAAGTAGCGGCAGCAACGCGTCAAACCGTAACCCTCATTTCGTCATGGCCGGGCAAAAGCGCGAAGCGCGTCTTCGCGCTAGATGTCCCGGCCATCCACGTCTTTAACAACGCAAAAAAGAAAGACGTGGATGCCCGGCATCGCAGACAAGTTTACGCAGTCTGCGCAAGGCAGACAGCTACGGCCGGGCATGACGGTATTCTTTGTGTCGACCTGAAGCGCGCTACTTTACCACCCCGATCTCGCGGAAATATTTCAGCACGCCGGGATGGATCAGCTCTGTGCTCGGCGCAGCAGCGACGGTGTTCGCGGCGGTGGTTTCGCAGGCTTGCGCGAGTTTCTTGCAGAACACGCTCTCGACACCATGCAGCGACCGCGCCAGCCGATAGGCGATGTCATCGGGCAGGCTCTCGCGCGCCAGAATAAAACTCCATGAGCCCAGCGAATTGATCGGCGTAGCCTGGTTTGGATAGCTACCGGCCGGCACGGTCAGCGGCTTTAGAAAGGTATGCTTGGCCCTGATACGCGCGATCTCCTCGGCATCCGGCGCGATGAAGCGGGCGCCACCAGGGCTCCCGGCAACCGTCGCGAACCCGGGCCAACCGATGCCGGCGCCCCAGAGCGCTGCGACCCGCCCGTCGAGCACCATTGCCGGCCCGTCGCCGGCGCGATCGAGATAGACGGATTGAAAATCCTCGTCCTGCTTCAATCCGAGACCGTCGAGCAAATAGCGCGACAGGATCGGGAGGCCGGAGCCGCGCGCGCCGAACGCGACCGGATGGCCTTTGAGATCGCGAATGGTTTTGTACGGGCTGTCCGCGCGCACCGCGAACATGCCGGGGCTCGAATACATCGCGGTCAAGATTTTCAGGCGGGTAGCAGGCCGCCCGATCCCCATGAAGGCTTCGTAAGAGGGCTCCCCGGCCACCAGCCCGATATCGAGGCCTCCTGCTTCCAGCAGCGGGATATTCTCGTTG
>JBGQCE010000137.1:0-7853 GCA_041495185.1 Bradyrhizobium sp. | reverse complement strand
TCGAGGCATCCACCAAAACCGCCAAACCTGGTCATTCAAAACGCCCCCGCGTTCAACTGTCGGCTACCGTTCACGATTGTCGGTTACCGTTCACGATTCAGTAAGTTGTGAGCCTCGATGCCGCTTTCAGATATTGCTAAAAAGCCACACCCGCCAAATTTCACCTTGATTTTGTTCATTTTTGCCAAACCGAGCATTTTCGACGTATCCCACTGCCTGGACCCCGCGCTGGGGCAGTCGGAGGACACCCTTTTCCGACCGGTGACTGATGCCCGCCGCTCGACGATGAACCCAATGCGGGCACCGCTACCATTTTTGCGATGAAGCCTGTTCCGGATCGTGGGCTGTTAGCGAGCGATAACGTCTTACAGAGACCCGGTTTTTGCCAAAGCTGTATCAGCCTCCTGCCACGGGGGCAGAAAGCGAACCAATATCGCCAGCAAGACGAATGGCAGGACCAGCACGCCGCCCGCAGTGAGCAAACCCTCCTTGGCGAAGATCGGCGGCTGATATTCAAGCAATCCCTTGCCCGTCTTCGCGATTTCCTGCCCGCCGATGACCACATTATAGCGCATCATCAGCACCGCGAGCAGGACCAGGCATGCGCTCGTGGTGATGGCTATCACCAGCGTCGGTCCGCTCGTGCCGCGCCAAATGAGGAAGGTGATTACCGCGAGCGGCAGCACGGAACCAATCCCGAATTGAAGGATGAAGAAGGGAACAAGGAGCGGGCCCTTAACGAACGACATGATCACGTCGATCCCTTCCCGGCCGCGATAGACCATGCTGGCGAATTCCAGCCCTTCCAGCAGCAGGGTGAACATCATGAAACCCCACAGCGAATAGGCCATGACTTTCAGGCACGCCAGGTCGACCGGAACCTTACGCAGCTTGCACGACACGACATAGAGCACGATCACCAGCGCCGTACCGGAGATGATCGCGGAAAACAGAAAGATCGCCGGCATAAGATCGGAGGACCACCATTCGCGGGATTTGAGCGACCCGAATACGAATCCAACGTAGCCATGCAAACCGTGAGCTCCGGGAATGCCGATGATCGCTAACGCGAATAGCCACTTTCGATCGTAGCCCAAGGCCTTCTCGGAGAGGTCGTCCGACCCGAGCGTGGCCACGCGATAGACCCATCCCACCGGCCCTTTCGTCTTCTTGGCTGCTTGCACGATATATGGCCGGAACACGAACCAGGTCTCCAGCATCAACAGAATGACGTAGAAGGCAGCCGCGTAGGCGAAGATGGCGAACGCGGATGTCGTATGCGGCGTGATCATGGCGTTGAATGCCCGCTCCGGATGACCGAGGTGCAGCAACAGCGGTATTGGCACCACAACCATACAACACAGGGAAACGAGCAGCGCGAAATGCGCCACCGGCCTCAATTGCTGGAAACCGAATACCTGATACAGGCTCGAAATGGTGAAGGCGCCGGCGACCAGCCCGGTCAGGTAAGGATAAACCACGATGAGCACGGTCCACGGGATCATCGTCTCGTTGGGATAAACGTAGCCGGTGAATGGAGAGGAGAGCACTAAGGTTTCCATCAGCTCACGTCCTTGTCGATGCCGATATAGAAGACATTCGGCGCATTGCCGGTTTCCGGTTTCAGCACGGAAACGCGATTATTCTGAATGAATTGGCTAATTGCGCTTTGCTTGTCATTGCGATCGCCGAAGATGCGCGCGCCGACCGGGCAAACTTCAACGCAGGCAGGTTGCAGTCCCTTGGTAATGCGGTGGTAACACCATGTGCACTTGTCGGTGACGCCCCTGTCCTCGTCGAAATAGCGTGCGCCATAAGGACATGCCTGCACACAATACTGACAACCGATGCAATAGGTGTGGTCAATGACAACAACCCCATCCTCGGTCTTGTAGGTCGCACCGGTTGGACATACCTGGACGCAAGCCGGATGGGTGCAGTGGTTGCACAGCTTGGGCACGAAGAACGCCTGTTCCACTTTTGCGTCCCTGTAGCGATCGGCGAAGCGATATTCGCCTTCAGAGCCGGAGGCCGCAATGTTCACCGGATCGGCCTGACTGTCGACGCGAGCGGTCTCTTCGCCCTCCAGGGTCACGTATCGCTCGACCCACGTACGGAAGTGATGCGCGTCCGAGGGAACATTATTTTCCTTCTTGCATGCCTCGACGCAGCGCAGGCAGCCGATGCATTTGGTGGCATCGACGCCGAATGCCCATCGATGCTGGGTCCAGTCATATCCCGGGATTGCCGGGTTGGGCGGCACATCGGTTGTCGCCGCCTGCGCAGCAGTCGCCGCAACAGTTCCTGTCGTTACAGCACCTGTCGCCGCTGCCGCCGCACTACATGCAAGAGCGCTTCCGAGACAGCTCAAAAATTCTCGCCGCCCCCTCTGCTGGCCTTCGAGCTTTTCCCTGTCTTCCATTTGCGTGTGCTCCCGGACAACTGTCTGTTCGGCCAAGTCCTATTTACATGCCGCGCTGGCGTAATAGGTCGCCACGCTTTCGGCATCCGCATCGCTCAAGTCCTTCACGACCCCAGCCATCATGCTGTTGTTACGGGCGCCGCCGCCCTTGTAGGCTTTGATGGCGTTGATCAGATAATCCCTGGACTGCCCGGCAAGGTTTGGCCAAGCTCCGTTGCTGGCGCGTCCGTCGGCGCCGTGACAAGCGGTACACTTCGATGCGACTGCCTGGCCTGCCGATGCGGCCTGCGCATCCGACGCCGGCGCGGCTTCGCATTTCAGTCCGGAGAAATAGGCCGCGAGATTTCCGGCATCTTCAGCGTTCATCGCCTGAGCCGCGGGGCTCATCATCGGATTGTTGCGGCCACCCGTACCGTATGCCTTGAGGGCTTCGGTGAAATATGCCGTGTTCTGTCCAGCAAGGCTCGGGCCGGGGAGGTTTTTGCTGACGCCCTCTGCGCCGTGACAGCCCGCACAGGCGGCAGCCTTGGCCTTGCCGACGACGGGATCGCCCGCCTGGGCCGCTGCCTCTACCGGCGTCAGCTTGAGCTTCGGCGAATGCGGATTATGACAAACAATGCACTGCTGCGTCCCGGCGTGGTCGGCGACCACGATCTGACGTTGCTGAAGAGGCCTCCCCGTCAGCCGTTCATGGCAGAGCGTGCAGAGCTTTCTGGTGTCGGTCGGGACGACCAGTTTGAGATTGTTCGGGTGATCCGCGCCGATAGCCGAAGCTTTGAACGGGTCGCGAACGTCTCGCTCGCCGCCGGCACCGTGACACACCTCGCATCTAACAATCTTTCCGATATCGGCGCTGTTGTGCACGCCATTGGACCATTCTGCGATTTGCTTCGCATGACATGACGCGCAATATCCCACCCCTTTGAATTTCGGTTTGTCCGAGGCGATCTCCGCTACCGAGTCACCCCTGTAATGACCGTATTCGTGGAACGAATTGACAGTGAAAAATCTCTTCGCACCATATCCAACCACGACGCAGGCCAAGATAACCAGGATTAGTCGGGAGATATGTCGCGGCATGGCTTTCCGGTTTCTTGGGGCTATCCGGTCAATATCGAGTTGTGCTTGACTGAGATCGCCGCCCCGCCGAAACATCGTCGGCTAAGGTCGCGGCATCGAATTTGCGGTATGCTTTTCATAGACTCCCCCTTCTGTCGGGAGGCCGCCTGAATCACTCTCAAAATTAAATTAGCGAAAAACGAATTCGCGTAATTGACCCAAATCAAAACTTGAGCTTATCGGCAACAAAAGACCCGGTGGCGTCGGAAAGATCGCGCGCCCGTCAGGTGGGCGGCTGCAATAGCCGATCGCGCAGGACCTGAGGCTGGTCGAGGGGGGATAACCAAAATCGCCGCGAATTTCGCCGACTCCAAATAAGCGACGCTTCGGCTGTTAGTACAAAATCCCGGGCAAGTGCTCTATCGTCTCACTTGCCCGAGCATGGTTATGCGCACCCTTACACTGCTTTGCTGACGCCATTCAGCCAATGATCGCAGCGTCGCCGCCCACTCTCTGGGCAACCATTGAAGGCGGCGGAGAGAACCACAACTGATACATGGTGACCAACCACATGAAGGCGAAGCATCCGCCCATCAGTGCGCCGGCGAACAATACGACCCAGGCGAATGGATGAAACAGCTTGGTGAAATACCACGAGCTAACATCCAGTACGATGGCGACATAGGGAAGCGCGACAATCAAACACTTGAGCCAGACAGGCCGCACATAGGCATGGGTAAACATCAGGCCCATGATGAAAAAGATAAAGGTCAGGCCGAACAGATGGATATGAGACACGCGAACCAGCGTGAAGACATCTGTTCCCGTATCCTGCTCCGTCACCTTCTTGATGTTGTCGTAACTGCTCAAATTCGGAAGATGCGGGTTACTGCCGTCGTGGCAACCCATACAGCGCTTGTCTATCGTCGATTTGACAACCTTATCGTACGTCGCACGATCGGAACCTTGTGTCACCCAACCGATGATCGCATTGGTTTCATCGGGCGGCAGCATGTTCGACATCGGTCCTTTCAATGCCGATTCTAGGCGGGAGCCATGACCGCTGCCGCTATATGCGACGACAAGATCCTCATACGAGAGCATCATCTTGTTGCCGGTGCCACGGCCGGCATAGGTGTGGAAGATGTACAGCAGGGCAAACATGTAAGCCAACCCGAGTACCAGCAGCGTCATCGTATACAAGACGCGCTGGCTATACGGAAGCTCCGAATAGTGACGATAAAGCCTGTGGAGTGGTGGCTGCTCAGACATGATCTAGTCCCTTAATTCTTACGGGCCGAAAACGGGCGGAGGACAGTCGCCGCAGCATGAAGCAGGCGCGATATCACTTCGCTTTCAGCGATGCATAGTAAGCAGCCAAATTTGTCATGTCCGCATCGGTGAGAGCGCTTACCATTCCCTTCATTACGGCGTTGTCGCGCTTGCCCGATTTGTAGTCCTTCATAGCTTGGGCAAGCGGCTCTTCACTCTTGCCTGCCAATGCGGGATTAGGCGCAATTCCTTCACCGTTTGCTCCATGGCACCCGGCGCAGGCGGCGGCCTTGGCCTTGCCGGCCTGAACATCACCGGCGGCCTGGGCGCCGCCGATCCCGAGTACCGCGGCAATTCCCACGCTCAACAGCATTCGATGCATTGTCTGCTCCTTTTGAGAGGTTAGCCACAGCCGAGGTATCAGACTCATTGCCCTGCTCACTTGGTACCCGCTTTGGATGGCACCGTCACAAATACCACTCCACGCGCCTTCTGGCGCGCGTAGTAGGCCGCAATGTTGGTGATATCCTGATCCGTCAGCACGTCGGACATTGCCGCCATCTGGGGACTCTTGCGCGCGCCTGTCCGATAGTACTGCAACACCTTTTCCAGATAATCCACGCGTTGCGCCGCCAGGGCAGGCAATCGTGGGTCCGTGCTGTTGCCGTTAACACCGTGACAACGGTCACATCTCTGGGCCCATTCCTCGGCGGTCAGAGGCTTACGTACATTCGGCTGCTTCGGCTCCTGACTGGCGTAATAGGCCGAAACATTCTTGACGACGCTATCGTCGAGCGACGCCGCCAAACCTTTCATCGTCTCATCGCTACGGGCTCCCTGCTTGTAAGCCTGCAGTGCGCTCGCGAGATACGTTGCATCCTGTCCGGCAAGGCTCGGAGTCGCCGGATTTCCGCTCACGCCATCCGCGCCGTGGCATCCCGCACAAGCCGCTCCCGCCGTCGCGCCGGCAGCCTTGTCACCGGCGGCGGGTGTCTGGGCTCGTGCGGGTTTTTGCAGCGCATAGTAGAGTGCAATGTTATTCATGCTCGCATCGGTGACGCTTGCGAGCATCGATTTCATCATGTCGTTCTTGCGTTGCCCGGTCTTGTACGCCTTCATCGCCACAACGAGGAATTTCGGATCCAGTCCGACAAGGCTTGGCATGCCGGGGGTCTTGCTGATCCCGCCGTCGCCATGGCATCCCGCGCAGCCAGCCGCTGCGGTCTTGCCGGCTTGAACTGGATCAGGTGCAGCAGCGTTTGCACTACTTGCTGCATTTGTTTGTGGGGGGTCGAGGCTGGCAAAGTAAACCGCCGTTTTGAACAGCGCATCGTCACTCAGGGGCCTGATCACGTTGTTCATTGCGCTCGCGCCGCGGGCGCCAGACTGATAGGCCTTCAGCTCGAGGTACAGATAAGCTGAGCGCTGACCGGCAAGATGTGGCACGCCGGAACTTTCACTAATTCCGTTCGCACCATGACAGCCGGCGCAGGAAGATTCTGCCAAGCGCCTGCCTTCCGCAATGTCTTCCGAGTTTGCATACAGGGTTCGCAGCTCCGGACCGTCGTCGACATTGACCTTCGATTGAGCGGACGCACTCTCGAAATAAACTCCAGCGAAAAATACACCGGCAATGGTCCCCACGGTGATCAGGATCGGGCGGCGAAAGCGAGCGCTCAAACGTCGGAGAACAACCCAGACGCTTGCTCTGCACCCATTCAGAGAAGTTGCGTCGATCGATCCTTTCATCCCATCACCATCCTGCTGGCTCACCCATTTGTGCAATGAACCGATTCCACCATCGGAGCACGTAATTTTACGCAAGCGCAAAAAGGGACTCACAACATCAGGCAGCCTGCAAATCCCTTTCGTCCGTAAAGTCTGATTATTTGGATTTCTTACCCGGCAGCTTGTGGCCATTTGCTGCGAATGCGTCGCCATAAGCGTTGCGAGCACCACCGCCGGTAGGATTCGTATGGCACGCACCACACGCCTTCCCGGTTGACGCGGCGTATGCGGGCAACGCAGTAGCGGATTTAGGAGCGGCAATAGTCAGCGCACCGCCAAAAGCCAACACCGCGACTGCAGCTCCCAAGATTCTGAAATTCATTTGTGATCTCCGTTAGTGGGAACGAACATAGCAAAACGTATTCGAGTTTTTACGCCGAAGAATTGATTTCGATCAACATCGTCGCCCGAATGACACGGCTATTCAAGGGCGAATGAGCAGCGGACGATAATTTCTTTTGGCATGGCAAGGTGACTGGCAGATGAGCGCAGCGGAACGGATTGACGATCAGGATGCGCTCGCTCATCGTGCCGCCGCGGAACATCACGCCGCTCGGTAGCCACGCGGCGCTCGTCGCCCAGAACAAGCTCTATGCCCGGCTCGCGGCTCCAACATACGTGACGGCTGATATGCCCAGCGGAGAATCATCCCCGATTCCGCATCCGAAAACCAGGCGGCTGAATATCAGAAATGCACGAGGTTAGAAGCTGCAGACATCGCGCGCGGAAAACAGCCCCTCGCCTGCTTTCAGTCCTTGCCTGCGATCCAATCGAGGATTCGCGTGGATGATATTGTCTTCTTTGGGGTGTGAGGATTCAAGGTCCCGGCAATCGCACTCCAGCCTTTCGCGATAATCTCCTGGGCGAATTGCCTCGCGTCGGCTTCGGCCTTGAATTTACGGGTCGCGCGAACGACGCTACGCTCTCCATTATCGCGCTTGGGCGCGATGTTGGAGCGATAGGAAACGTACCAGATATCAGGCTCAGTCAAGCGATTAGCCTCGAACAATCTCCACGTGCCGCGACCTTGAAAGGCTACCATCGACGTGGTCCAATCTCCATTAGAAAACCCTCTTAGAAAACTTCGCCCGGCAACTCATTGAGCTACGTCAAGAACAGTCTTAAAAATTGCTCGGCCGGAATGAATCGAAGCGGCAGATTCACAATAATTTGTTGTCGGCTGTGACCACGCGCCACATTTTGCGCCCGCACTGTTCGTGTCTCGGGACCGCTTGCTGCGGGTCAATGCTGTGCGGAATCGCGTCCTCGTCGGTGTCGCCCGGAGTCAATATTGACTTGGGTCAATGTCGGA
>JBGQCE010000136.1:0-7858 GCA_041495185.1 Bradyrhizobium sp. | reverse complement strand
GGTGACGGTGCCGGGATGGTTCATGGTTGTATTTTTCCACTGGGCGCTCACTGACCGCGCATCGTTTGCGTATTCTGCCCCTTGCCGGTCGGCGCTGAAATCGGCGGGATGTCAATGAGTGCGATTTTTCGTTCCCAACGGCTGGTGTTCCAGTTCCAGTCAACGATTGGGCCCAGGAATCCGGCTTTTGCCAGACCATTGTGATCGCGTCGGGTAACGAGTTCGGTATATTCGCGCAAGACGGCGTCGCGCTGGTTGGCCGGGGCGCCCGTCAGCAACCCGTCCACTTCCGCGCAATAGCGTTGCACGTCACTGCTAAGCCCTCCCGAGTGACGCCGGAAGAATCCGGTTGCGACATGCAGCACATGACAGGGGGCGTGGCGCGCAAACCGGCGCCACAGGTCGAAATCGCCGGCAAGCTTCAGTTTCGAATTGACGCATCCACCCGCCTTGCGCCAGAGACCGTGCGACCAGAAGACACCCTCCTGCTGCAGTGCCCCGAGGCGCCGGCCATCGTGGAGTCCGGCGTCGACCGCCTTGGCGGAGATGGCGGCCGGCGCGCCAAACACAATGGGACAGCCTTCGTCGTTTATCTGGGCGAAGCTCCCGGACAACCACTCCGCATCGGCAAATTCCCGGCGAACGGCCGTAACAGTCTGTAGCGCCCCCTGCGCGAGCCGATCACCGGCATTGATCCATGTCATCATGCCGTTGTCCGGTAGGTCTTGCGCGATGGCAAATCCCTTGTTGATCGCATCGTACAGGCCCTCGTCGGGCTCCGATCGAAATGAAAATACCAGGTCCGCGCAAAGCCGCGGCCAGTCACCCGCTATTCGTTTGGCCCAAGTTTCAAGTTTTTGTACCGTGTCATCACGTGAAGCGCCGTCCTGGACGTGATAGTGGACC
Source organism: Bradyrhizobium sp. (assembly GCA_041495185.1). Taxonomy (GTDB): domain Bacteria; phylum Pseudomonadota; class Alphaproteobacteria; order Rhizobiales; family Xanthobacteraceae; genus Bradyrhizobium. The sequence goes on along the minus strand of JBGQCE010000136.1, from coordinate 6,952 downwards.
GCAAAGTCTCCCGCTTGCGTGATCACGCTCATGATCGTGTCGTCGAGAAACTGCGCGGCGTTGATGCACGGCGTGATAACCAGCAGTCGTTGCATGAGGGTCTCGCTGTCTCAGTCCAATAATGGGCAGACTGCGTCAATTTCCGTATTCATGATTCTCGCACCATAGGCGCCACATCTGACGATATGCCTCCTCGAGTTCTCGCACAAACCCGTATGCGTCGCATACGGGGCTGTTCAGGAATTGATCACGCAACATAGCACGCAAAGTTCTGATCCGCTCGGGGTCATTCGCGAGCGCCACAGCCCGCGCCACGAATTCATCTTGGCTAGCGCCAGCGAGTTCTTTGTGGCCAATCGATGTCAGCAGGCTCAATCCAACCCGCGACACGTGCGTCCGGCCATACCAAGCGACAACAGGGACACCCATCAACAACGACTCGCAAGACGTGGTCGTGCCGTTATACGGGAATGTGTCAAGCACCACATCCAGCCGTGCATAGTGACCGAGGTGATCATCATGTGACTGACCCGCCGCAAGGAGCTCGATGCGCTCAGGCCGAATGCCGCGATCGGAAAATTTCTTGAGCATGTCGTTGCGCGTGGATTCGTCGCGAAAGCCGCGTCGCTTCAAGATCATCCGGGAATCCGCGACCTCGTGGAGCACGGCCGCCCAACCATCTAGGGTCTCGGGGGAAATCTTCGCGAGGTTGCTGACACTTCCAAACGTCACATAACCGTTGCGTTCGAGCGCCGCCGCCTGGATGGCGGGTGGCGTGGGTGGCGGCGCGTGGCACAGGAAAGTGTGCGGCAGCCGAACCAGTTTCTCCGTGTACCATGCATCCGTAAGACCGGGAGGGTCAGCCACCGGATCGGTGATCCGGAATCCCATGGTGTGCAGTCCGGTTGTGTTCGGATACCCCAGATAAGTGACCTGGACAGGCGCCGATCGTCGGGCGAACACCCCGAGGCGGTTGCCACCCGTGTGACCCGCGAGATCAACCAGTATATCAATTCCCTCCGATCGAATGATATCGGAGACATCGGCATCGCTGCGTCGCAAGATCTCGTGCCACCCGTCCGTGAGCCGCCGGAGCAGCTTGGTCGTCTCGTCCGGCCGCGCGACGTTCGAAAAACCGATTACCTCGTAGGCACCACGTTCGTGGTGCTGCAGCACGGATTTTATGAAGATTGCCACCGGATGGTCCATAAAGTCACCGGAGACATAGCCCACGCGCAGGCGCCGTGCCGGATCAGGCGAATTGGAATGTGCAACGTGTTCCTGTTCGTGTGCATAGTGCGCCGCCCACTCGCAGTGAGCACGAAATACCTCATCCGGATCCATCGCGAGATAATTCAAGCTCAACAGATAGTTCGAGTAGGAATAATGAGCATTTCCAGAGCTCGACCCCAGTTGCGCCGCTTTCCGGTAACAGTCGCGCGCCTTCAGAACGTCGCCGCGGGTCAGCTGTGCGTTGCCGAGATGAAACCACGACGGGGGGAATTCCGGTTTTGCCTGAAGTGCGTTTTCGAAGGAATGTATCGCTTCGGCGATCTTGCCGCGTTTCAGCAGGATTTCGCCGTACAGGTTGTGCGCCTCGGCGTAATCCGGTTTCAAAGCGATCGCGCGCGCTATCGCGGCGACCGCCTCTCTGGGCCGGCCGATCTCGCGAAGCGCCGAACCACGACCGAAGTGTGCCTGCGGGTTGTTGTTATCGAGGCGAAGTGCGCGATCAAACCAGCCGACAGCATCGGACCATCGGTCAAGTTTCGACGCGACGTTTCCGCTGTTAAAAAGGGCAGGCAGAAAGTTCGCGTTGCAGGCGACCGCCGTCGCATAGCATTCTGCCGCTTCCTCAAGGCGTCCTTCTTCCTCAAGCAGCAACCCCAGGTTATTGTGTGCGTTAGGAAGACGCGGGTCCAGTGAGAGGGCGTGGCGATAGGATTCGATGGCTTGTTCGCGGCGCCCCAAGCATTGTTCGTACACACCTCGACAGAACCAGGCCTGCACGTCAGCCGGATCCGACTCGATGAGTTCTTCGATCAGTTTTTTGGCTTGGTCAGGTTGTCCCTGCTGCACCAATATAAGCGCGCGTTGCCGAATCTGTGCGCGCGACATGGCGTAATCGGTCATAAACAACTTATCTCGTTGCAATCCCGGAGGGAGCCCAACGCTGCGAGGCGATCTCGATCTTCACAGGTTTCCAAAACTAACGTCGCCGCGTCGCCCGTCTACTGGAATCCGGACCCGGTCCTCACCGCCGCGGACTCTTCAGAACGTCCCAGATGCTCGAGGCACTTCGCCAAGGCCTCGCGAAAAACCGCGTTTTTCGTCTGAAGTCGCAGCGCGGTGGCCAGCGCGGGCTCGGCATCAGTATGGCGGTCCTGCGCGCCGAGCGCAGTCCCAAGACCAAACCAGGCTTCGGCGGTCTCGCCCAGTGTCAACGCTTTCCGGAAGCTTGCTTCCGCCTGGGGCACGCGTCCGGTCGCCAGCAGCACGTTGCCGAGATTGACATGTCCCTCGGCGCGTTCGGGTGCGATCGCCATGACCTTGCTGCAAGCTTCTTCGGCCCGCGGCCAGTCCTCGAGCCGACCCGCGATCGCCGCGACAAACAACCACCCCTCGACAAAATCCGCATCCGCGGCGACGGCCCGCGAAGCGCAGGCCATGGCCTTTTCGGGCTGCCCCTTGGCCCTGAGCAGATGCGCCAACACCAGATGGGCCTCGGCGTTACCGGAATCGAGCGCGATGACGCGTTCCAGCACATTCTGCGCGACTTCGACGTTTCCCAACTCGCCATTGATCGCGCCGAACATGAGCCAACTATGGGTGTCGTCATCCTGTGCGCGGCAGATTTCAGCATAAAGCCGGCGCGCTTGCGACAAGTCGCCCTTGTCGAGGCAGGTTTCGGCTTGTTGGGTTAACTGGGTAATACGAGATTCATCGGCCATAAATATTTTTAAAATATGTTCGTCTGTGAAAAATGATGATTCAGAAGCCCGCCAGAGACGGAACGAAGGCATTCTAGCAGCGAATAGGGCCAACTCGGAAATTGCCAGGAGCCGCTTCCCGGAAGGGTTAACCGTCGCGCCGTGGTGGTGCGTCAGAACCGGGCTCTAGCGAGACTGTGCCCTCTTTCTGCCTTCTTGGTTATATATTGGCTCAGAGGTGAGAAGCTGAAATCACCCGTGAGCGATCTCTGCCAGAAAAGCCACCGATAAGGGGCTGCGGATTCGCGCCAGAATGGCCTTCGCGAATCATAATATTCCCCCTGCGTACCCGACATAAATACCTCCTGCCAAGGGGGCATAGGCGTGTGTCCACAAAGGTCATGCGATTATTTCAACCTGCCATCCAGCCAGTGAATCGTACTATGGGGGGGGGGAATCAATTACTACGTCTGGGCCGTTCGTGACGGAGACGTTGCCGTACCGATACCGTCAGCAATATGGCTAGTTAGTGCTGGTTTGATTGGTGTGTTGGGTGTTGCACGAATCGGGAAGAAGTGGAATTAAGGGCATCACGGACAATGTGTGTAACGTTATTCCGAAGCCCGTCCATGCAGGGCCGAGCTTGCTCGCGGTATTTTGCTCTTATCGCTCGGGAACCGGGACAGTGGAGTAAAGCACGCTCGAATCCCGCACGCCGAACGACTGGGCGATGCCTTTGAGCTGGAGCCGTACGACCGAACGCAACTGGCGGACCATCTCGCCTTCATGGGTATCGAGTACATCGAGCAGGCCAAGGAGCAGGAGCATGTTGGCGCGCACGACCATCTGAAACAACTCATCGGCCTGATCGGTTGTGAGAACCGGCAGGAGATGGCGAAAGATTGTTCGAGGTATCCGCGGCATGCGCTCGCTACCGAGCATCAGGTGCGAAAGCCTCACGTGGTCGCCTTCGTCCCGAAGGACGGGAAGGAACCCCGAGGTATTCGCCACTTGCCGCTCGTGGATCGAGCGACCCACGATCAGGGTTCTGCCATTCACGATCGGCAGCGAGATTGGCAGACTGAACGTCCGTGCCTCATCGCTCACGAACTGGTGCCCGAAGAAGCGGCTCAGACTGTCGGAAGGACCGTAGTCAACGAGCACCTCTCCGGAAAATGTCCCCGACACACAAACGCCGTCCCGCAGGTCGTATGAGGGGTGCCGCGGGCTATGATTGAGCAACTCGATAACGGGCATGTATTTCACTTCTTCGTCGTGGAGGATACAGCGGGACTTCATGAATCGCTGGAAGGGTGTCTGCAGCTGGCCAGCGTGGGCCTCGATCGAGATGCCGATGCGCTCGAACGCGCGCTTGATTTCATCGGGCAACGCTGACAACTGCGGCGCGAAGTCATCCGCTTTCTCCAGCGCGGCGGCCCCCCAGGAAAAGTCACGCTGGTAGCGGGTAAAGAATTCCCGTGCTCTGGCATCCAGACCGCTTTCCACGGCGACAACCAGGTCCTCGCCCTCCAGATGCACATGGCGGGCGAGGACGAGCATCGAAACCGGAACGTGTAGTGCGACGGGTTGGCCGGGATCAATCGGAAACAGGCCGAAACCGAACGAACTTGCGCGCCGTTCGACGTTTTCAGCCGTGCCGCCCAACGCGCGGAACTCGGCGAGCATCTCGTTCCAGGACCAGGGATAAAGATCGGGGTTCACGGTGCTGGTACGCGAGCGGGCAAGGTCTTGGGACTCAATTTCCGGGCGGGCAGTATACCAATTTCATGGTGGCAACTCGGGGTTGGTCAGGTATGATACCAGACGAAATCCGGACGTGCGTTCGCGACCGGTACGAGCGCTTTCCCTATCCGGGTCCGGATGACAACCTCGATGCGTTTCGTGACAACGGTCGCTTTACGAACGGCTGCCCGTGGCACAACTTTCATTAGACCTATTTCAACGTGCCATCCAGCCAATGCATCGTATTCAGGAGCAACTGGAGATTGCCGCCGGCGCCGGGATGGTTCATGCCAACCGGCATGCCCCCCTGCCATTGGACATCGAACAGCCCGGCTTCCGAGAAAAAAACAACTCGCCCCTTGCCATATTGGAGGGCCGCCGCCTGCATCAAACCCGTCGCCGGGACAGAGGGCGTCGTCACTGACAGTTTGCCGAAGGTTTCGGTCTGGTACGAATTGATCTCATTACCGAAAACGAGCAACGGCACGGCGGGCCCCTTGGCCCGGAACGCCGCCCCCATGAAGGTCATGACACGATCCACGCGCTCGGACGGTTTGCGGCCGCGGGTAATGGCGTGATCAGCTAGCGTCCCATCTCTCGTCATGGCGCCTTTACGCACGAAAACGAATGGCCGGTCCAGGGTCACCCGCTGGATTTCGCGGCGATCAAGGGCATAACCGTTGATCAGTTCAAACCCGAAAGCGGCAGCAAGTTTTTCTGCCGCACCGGCAAAGGGCAGGTGATCGGCGATCAGCAGCAGCGAACCGCCGCCGCGCACCCATTCCTGCGCCGCGTTGATTTCTTCATCGCTAAACGCGGATGAAATCGGCGGCGACCAGTTCGCCGGGTCGCGATTGCGTTCGGAGAGCGCGCCGGCGATGACGAGAATTTTCGTTCCCTGTATCATGGCGGAGGAAAAGGGCGTTTTCCCCGGATGCACTGTATAGCCATCCCGTTCCAGCGCCCGGGCAAAATCATGATACCTGCCGTTGATCGTGTGGAAATTGAAATGCGCTTCGTCCACCACGACGACAGGACCCTTTTCCTTTGGGTATAAGGGAGCGGCAACCTGGGGTTCCCAGACCGCGTTCCGCGGGCTCTGGGCGTGAAGTGGTGTGATCAACCCGGCCAGCAGGACAAGCCCCAGCAACCCGGCGCACCATGACAGCTGTCTTATGACATTCATCGGTTGGGAATTTCTTTGATATGATAATAACTTAATCATGGAGTCCGATCTTCAGAAAATCCAGCACCTGGTCGCGGCCGGCCGCGCCCAGGACGCCTTGCCGCTCGCCCTGCGCTTCACGCAGAATCACCCCGACGACCCGAACGGCTGGTATTTGCTGGCCGGCGTCCATTCCGTGCTGGGGCGCCTGGACGAGGTCATTGCCTGTTGCCGCCGGGTCACGGCGCTTGCCCCTGATCGTTTCGACGCGCTCTACAACCTCGGCGTGGCGCTCCAGCAGCGCGACCAGCTGGAGGAGGCGGTCGAGTGTTACCGGCGCGCCGTCGCCCTGAAGCCGGATTTCGCCCCCGCGCACGCCAACCTCGGCATGGCGCTGTGGAAGCTCAAGCAGCTGGAGGAGGCCGAGGCGGCCAGCCGCGAGGCGCTCCGTCTCGACCCGAACCAGGCGCAGGCCGGCAACAACCTGGGCCTGGTCCTGCGGGCCCAGAACCGCCTGGACGAGGCGGTCGCGGTCCTGAACGACGTCATTCGCCGGGTCCCGCAGATGCCGGAGGCCCGCTATAATCTCGCGCTCTGCCTGCTCGCGCTCGACCGATCGCACGAGGCCCGCGCGCAGCTGGAGGAGGCCGTGCGTCTCAAACCCGACTATCGCGAGGCGCACGCCGACCTCGGCCGTCTCGCCTTCGCGGAGAAACGCTTCCCCGACGCCAGCGCGAGCTTCGAGCGCGCCTGCCAGCTGAACCCGGAGGACGCCGAGGCGTGGATGTACCTGGCGGAGGCGTGCTGGGCGGAAAAGAGGTTTCCCGATGCGATCCGTGCCGCCGAACGCGCGCTGCAACTCAGGCCGAGATGGGCCGAACCGTACGGTTTTCTGGGCCGCGCGCACCTGGAGCCCGCTCTCGATGGAAAGGATGATATCACCTCCGAGAAGGCGGATAAGTTTCTGCGCAAGGCGATCGAGCTCAAGCCGGATTTCGTCGAGGCGCACATCCATCTCGCCAACAACTTGCGCTGGCAGGGAAAATTCCAGGAGGCGCTGGATGCCTACCGGCGCGCATTGGCGCTCGCGCCAACCTCTCCAGCCGCCGTTGGC
>JBGQCE010000135.1:0-7862 GCA_041495185.1 Bradyrhizobium sp. | reverse complement strand
GGTGGTCGCTCAACATATCGCCCCGTTCGCGGCCGAGCACGGCACCGATCTCAGGGATATGCACCTGCTAGGCACTTCCGGCACGGTGACGACGCTCGCCGGCGTCCATCTCAACCTGGCGCGATACGACCGCCGCCGGATCGACGGCGTCTGGATGAGTGATGCTGACATCACCGCGACCATCGCGCGCCTGCTCGGCATGAGTTATCAGGAACGCGCTGGCAATAATTGTATCAGTTTCGAGCGCGCCGATCTGGTGCTGGCGGGTTGCGCCATTCTCGATGCGATCCGCAATGTGTTTCCGCTGCCGCGGCTGCGCGTCGCCGATCGCGGCCTGCGCGAGGGAATGCTGGTCGAGATGATGCGCGAGGACGGCGCCATCAGCGGATGCCGATAGGCGCGCAGGTTCGCAATGTGCTAGAGCGGCATCGGTTCACTCAGGGCAAGCAAGACCGATATGGCGAAAGACACCACCGGCCGGCTGCACGTCACGGTCAAAACAGGTGGCAAGCGCAAGCTGTCCTCTAAGCTCTGGCTGGAGCGGCAGCTCAACGATCCCTATGTGGCGCAGGCCAGGCGCGAGGGATGGCGCTCGCGCGCGGCCTTTAAGCTGATCGAAATCGACGACAAGTACCATTTTCTCAAACCGGGGATCACGGTGGTCGATCTCGGTGCGGCGCCCGGCGGCTGGAGCCAGATCGCAGCCAAGCGCGTGGGTGCGGCCGACGGCAGGGGCAAGGTCGTCGCGATCGATCTTCTGGAGATGCCGGAGATACCAGGCGTCAGCTTTGCGCAGCTCGATTTTCTCAAGGAAGACGCGCCGGACAAGCTCATGAAGATGATCGGCGGCCGCGCCGACGTCGTGTTGTCAGACATGGCCGCCAATACCACCGGCCATCGCAAGACCGATCAATTGCGCATCCTCGGTCTCGTGGAGGGAGCAGCCGCCTTTGCCGCCGAGGTGCTCAATCCCGGCGGAACGTTTGTCGCCAAGGTCTTTCAGAGCGGTGCGGACGCCACGTTGATGACGCAGCTCAAACGCGACTTTGCTACCGTGAAGCACGTCAAGCCGGCATCGAGCCGAAAGGATTCCTCCGAGCGCTACGTGCTGGCGATGGGATTTCGGGGCGAACAGGTAAGGCCGCTACCCTGAGCAAGCCGGTAGCGATCGGTTCATCAGACGTGCTTGGGTTGCGACTCGCCGCTTGACGAAGGGATCCGGTGATATCGCTTCTTGGCACTCGTGACTGCGCGGGCCAACTTCCGAAAATGACCCAACTCGAGCATCGGCAAGCATCTCAATGTTGCAGTGGCGAAGCTGATTTTCGTCCCTATCAAATCACTGGTTGAGCCGATACGATTGACCGATGCTGTCAAAAGAGTCTTTTCTGACTGACCAACATAATTATCTAGCGCCGCTGGTGCGTCCCATGCGTATCAACGTGAGGGTGGCCAGCCCCATTAGGTGGTCCATAGCAGGTGTTAGTTCATACCATGACTGAGCCAGAGCTAACCGGGGAGCGGACCCTCGGCATTGCGGAAAAATCTTTGCCCTGGAGCAGGGCGACACTATGGATCGCGCGCTTCAACGCCTATGATATCGCCACCGCCGTCCTCATCGCCGCGCTGGTCGTCGTTGCGCTGTGCACCTTCAAAGACTATGCGATTTCCAACGATGAGGGCGTTCAGCATCACTACGGCGAATTGATCATCGCCTATTATACCGGCGGCTTCAGGGACCAGAGCGTCTTCGGCTTCCAAAACCTTTATCTCTATGGCGGCCTGTTCGACATCGCTGCCGTCCTCCTCAGCCATCTGGTTCCGATCGATCCGTACGATCTGCGCCATATCCTGTGCGCGCTGATCGGCATCGGCGGAATCGGCGCCTCCGCAGCGACCGCGCGACTGATCGCGGGTCCGCGCGCGGCCCTGATCGCCGCGGTCGGGCTGAGCGTCTGCGGCGCGTGGTATGGCACCATGTTCAACCACACCAAGGACATTCCCTTCGCCGCCGCGATGATGGGCGCAACCCTGTTCCTGATCCGCACCGCGCGCTCGCTGCCGTCGCCTCGCGCCGGCGACCTGGCAGCCTTCGGCCTTCTGGCGGGAGCCGCGCTCGGTATTCGGGTCCTCGGTTTGCTGCTGGTGATCTACGCCGGCGTCGCAATCGCCCTGTACCTGCCTCGGCCGTGGCTCGGCCACCGCGGCGCGCGGTGGCGTTTCGTGATCGAATCGTCGTTGCGGCTGCTGCCGGCGCTGCTGCTCGCCTATGTCATCATGATCCTGGCCTGGCCGTGGGCGGCGCTGGCGCCGCTCAATCCGATCCGCGGCCTGCTCGCGTTCTCCGAGTTTCAGTACCCCATCCGTACGGTGCTCGCCGGCCAGGTCTATGAGATGGCGAACGTGCCGCGGCTGTATGTGCCGATCTACATTCTGATCCGCGTACCGCTGCTGACGCTGTTCGGCGCGGCACTGGCAACGGCGTTCGCGCTGTTACCGCGTCTCGCCGCCGGCGCGAAGCAGTCGCAGCGCAGGGATACCGCCCTGCTATCGCTAACGGTGATCTTTCCGCTGGCCTGCCAGGTGATCTGCCACGGCCCGGCGTTCACCGGATTGCGTCATTTCCTGTTCGTAATTCCGGCGTTAGCGGCTCTCGCCGGCATCGGTCTCGACTGGGTGGTAACGGCACTCGCGACGCGCGGCCGCCTGGTCGCCTCCGGCGGGCTCGCGGTCGTGACCTCATGTTTTCTCTGGAACGCCGTGACCCTGGTCAGGCTGCACCCGTACGAATACCTGTTCTACAACCCTGTGGTCGGAGGTCTTGAGGGAGCGTCACGGCGCTACGATCTCGACTATTGGTTCAGCAGCATGCCCGAGGCGCTCAATCTGCTCGAAGCCTATCTGCGCCGCACCGAACCCGCCGACGCCAGTCGGCCGGCGCAGATCTATTCCGTCGCGGTTTGCGGAGAGCGCCTGTCGTTCGAGAAGACCGTCACGCTCCCGCAACTGCGCTGGGACTTCAGGCCGCAGTGGAACCAGTCCGAGTTCTTCATCGCGCCGACCCAGATGAATTGCGACGGCGATCTCGACGGCAAGGTGATCGGTACCGTCGAACGGCTTGGCGTCACCATCGCATACGTCAAGGACCGCCGGCCGCTGACCCGGCCGTTGGCAACGGCGGCGCGGTGAGCGTACCTGCATTGCCAGGCCGCGCACGGGTTTCGCGGTCGAAAAGACCGGCCAGCAACATCAGGCCCAGGAAGGCTCCTGAGTTGGCCTTCATCAGCCTCATCCCGCTATATCGGCGTTGCCGCCACGCGACGCACCCTTGGCGTCAGAGTGCTTGTACCAGGAATTCACCCACGCCACCGCCCACATGATGAGGAGTCCGAAAATACCGACGAGAAAATGCAGGCCGATGCCGCCGTTGATCTCGGCCAGCAGGAAATACCCCGCGAACGCAAGGAACACGCCGAGGCAAAAAATCTCCAGCGAATGCTGGCCGCACAGAATCAATGGCCGCAGCCAGGGCGATTTCAATCCAGGCGAGCCCTGCGGGACGAAGCGCACGGTAATCGCCGCTAGCGCCAGAAAATGCGCGAAGCGGAGCACGTCCAGATCGGTCTTGTTGATGGGATAGATCCATTGCTCGACCCGGCGCGGCAACACATGATCCAGCTGCGGCAGATACCACGTCAGCGTGACGAAGAACGCCGCGAACAGATAGGCGATCGAAATCCAAAGCGCGATCGGCGAGGAAAGAAACCGCGACATTCGCCGGGCGCCGCCGAGCGCGCACCATGCCCCGAACACGAACAACAATTGCCAGGCGAACGGATTGAAGGCCCAGAAACCGTTCGGGTATGCCGTCAGATACAGATCGTACTTCCAGGTCAGCACATAGAGCGCGACCGACAGCGCCAGCGTGACATCGGCTCGCCACTTCATCAGCCACAGGATCAGGGGGAGAAAAAACATCAGCACGATATAGAGCGGCAACACGTCCATGTTCAGGGGGCGATATCTCAGCAGCAGGGCCTGAACGAAGGCGGCGTCGGGGTGCTTGAGAAAATCCGTGACGCCCATTTCGTCCGAGTACAGGGGGTTGTTGAAATCGGCGGTGACGAAGGTAATCTCCGCAATGAAGACCGTGAACAGGAACACATGCGCGACATAGATCTGCCAGACCCGCCGCATGATGCGCGCGGTCGCGACCACGAAGCCGGACTCCAGCATCGCACGGCCGTAAACGAATGCCGCCGTGAAGCCCGAGATGAAAATGAAAATCTCGGCGGCGTCGCTGAATCCGTAATTGCGGATCGTGAACCAGGTCAAAAGATCGGGCGACATATGGTCGATGAAGATCAGCCACAGCGCCAGACCGCGAAACAAATCGATCCGCAATTCGCGCTCGGCCCCCACGGGAAGCGAAACAGCCGGTTTCACGACGGTCGCCGGCGCGGGTCTTTGCGCGATCGTATCCGCTGCGCCCGCAACGGGTGGTGCGGCAACTCGATCGGCAATCGACACCATTTAGCCCCGTCTTGAGGAGATCGGCTTATGGGCTCGCACCCGCGAAAGATAATATAGGCCCGCAGTTTGTAAGCAAGTTGCGGGGGTTTGTGGCAGCCCGGCTGTTTTAGGCCGCAACTCCGTGATGACAGGGATGGTTCGGATGTGCTGGACGGCCCTCGAATTCCTCCGCTCCTTTTCGACTTGCGAAATTTCGTGCCCTAATCTCCTTTTGACCCCTTCCGATACTGATTTGACCCGTTACGATGCCTCCCGTTGAACGGGGGTGGGCATGAGGCGACGAAAGTTCATGGCGGGTCTGGCCGCTGCGGCGGCATTCCCGCTTGCTGCGCGCGCGCAGCAGACCGGCCTGCCGGTGGTCGGCGTTCTCAGTCCCCAATCAGCGGGCCCGATGACGGCGAGCCGTATGGCGGGACTTCTCCAAGGCTTGTCCGAGTTGCAATACGTCGTGGGCCAGAACGTTGCGATCGAATACCGGTGGGCCGAAGGTCACTACGATCGTCTGCCCGCTCTCGCCGACGATCTGGTTCGCCGGAAGGTGGCCGTGATCGCCGCACCAACCCAGGATGCAGCGCTCGCGGCCAAGGCGGCGACCGCTACGATCCCGATCGTGTTCAATATCGGAGGCGATGCGGTCGAGTCCGGGCTCGTCGCGAGCATGAACCGGCCGGGCGGCAACGCGACAGGCGTGAGCATGTTCACCAACGAACTGGAAGCAAAGCGGCTTGGCCTGCTCCGTGAAATGGTGCCCGGGTTCAAGACGATCGGCGTGCTGGCGAATCCGAACAAATCCAGTGCTGAGAGCCAGCTGCGGGAGGTGCAGACCGCCGCCGGTTCGCTCGGATTGCAACTTCATGTCAGTCGTATGAGCAGCGACCCCGAGATCGACGCCGCCTTTGAAAGCCTCGCCAAGGCCGGAGTCCAGGCGCTTCTGGCCACCGCCGATCCTTTCCTGGCGGGCCGGCGCGACAAGCTTGTTGCGCTCGCCAGCAAATACAACATGCCGGCGATATGGGAATGGCCTGACTTCGTCGAGGGCGGCGGCCTCATGAGCTACGGTACCAGCATCGTGACTAACTACCGCCAGGTCGGCGTCTACACCGGCAGGGTTCTGAAGGGCGAAAAACCGGCAGAGCTGCCGGTCATGCGGCCGGTCCAGTTCGAACTGGCGATAAATCTGAAAACAGCCAAAACGCTCGGCATCGAAGTGCCGGCGACGCTGATCGCCCGCGCCGACCAGGTGATCGAGTAGAGTTGCAAATTGTCGCGGCGCATGAGTTTGACGTCATTGCGAGAAGCGAAGCGACGAAGCAATCCAGTCTCTGTTCCGCCATACCAATGATGGATTGCTTCGCGGAGCCTGTCATCGGGCGCGCATTCGCGCGACCCGTTGGCTCGCAATGACGAAGAAGTGCGAGCTACCCCAGCCGCTGATCCCTGGCATCGGCGGTCTCGGTGGCGGCGGTTTCCTCCGGTTCGGCGTCGCGCTCCGGACTTGAGACAACGATAACTCCGCGTCCCGATACCTGATGACCGGCATCGACGGGCATCTCGTAGAAGAAGTAGGCCGAAATCGTCGAGATGACGGCGACCACGATGAACCCGGGCGCGAAATCGGCCGCGCTCAGTTCGTGCACATGGCGCATCAGCATGGTCGATTCCACCGAGAACGCACCGACCGCGACGCCGGCGGAAATCGCCAATTGCTGGTTGACGCTGACCAGAGTGGTGGCGCGGCTCATCTGCACCGGCTCGACCTCGGCATAGGCCAGCGTGTTGATGGCGGTGAATTGCAGCGAACGGAAGAAGCCGCCGACCACAAGCAGGATCATGATCAAGAGCAGCGGCGTTGCGATCGTGAACAGCGCGCAAGCCGCGAGAAAGACCGAACTCACGACCGCATTGATCACCATGATATTGCGGAAACCGAAGGTTCTGATGATGCGCGCGGCAAGCGTCTTCATGCCCATGGCGCCGACCGCGGAGGCAAACGTCACCAGCCCCGACTTGAGCGGCGACAGGCCAAATCCGACCTGCATCAACAGCGGCAGCAGAAACGGCAATGCGCCGATGCCGAGACGGAACAGAAAGCCGCCGATGATGCTGGCGCGCATCGTAGGCAGGCGCAGCAGCGCGAAATCGAGCACTGGCGAGGCGGTTCGCCTGGCGTGGATCACATAAAGCGTCATCGAAATGGTGCCGATGGCGATCAGTGCGATGACGACCGTCCACGGCAGCAAATTGAGGCCTGCGATCGAAAGGCCGAACGCGATGCCGCCAAGCCCGATCCCGGCCAGCACCAGCCCGTAGAGATCGAAGCGCTCGGGGTCCTCGCTGCGGATCGGGTCAATGTAGCGCAGCGCCATGAAGATGCCGAGCAGCCCGATCGGAATGTTGATCAGGAAAATCCAGTGCCAGGAAAAGTATGTGGTGATGAACCCGCCGAGCGGCGGGCCGATCACCGGGCCGACCAGCGCCGGCACGGTCACCCAGGCCATCGCGTTCACCAGCGCGCTCTTGTCGATGGAGCGCAGCAGCACCAGCCGTCCGACCGGCGTCATCATCGCGCCGCCGGCGCCTTGCAGGATGCGCGCGATCACGAAATCGGTGACGGAGGAAGACAGCGCGCAGCCGATCGAGCCGATCATGAATACGGCGATCGCGATGGAGAATACCATGCGGGCGCCGAAGCGATCGGCGGTCCAGCCGCTCGCCGGAATGAACACCGCGAGCGACAGGAGATACGAGGTGATCGCGAGCTTCAGCGTCAGCGGGCTGGTGCCGATGTCGGCGGCGATCGCCGGCAGCGATGTCGCGATGACCGTCGAATCCATGTTCTCCATGAACAGGGCGGTGGCCACGATGAGCGGGATCAGGCGTTCTTTGTTCATGAAGATTCGGGCAGGGGGTGGATAAGGACGGGAATAGGGGGCTGTATCACCCCCTTGTCACACAGGCCATTGCGGAACCCCGGAACCCACCTGAATCTTGCGTGACCCGTCGCTTCGGCAATGAGGGTTCACCGCTTTGTCAATATATCGCATTATGCGATTTATTGCTTGATTATCTGATCGCATTATGCGATTTTTAGCTGTGAAAGAGACCGCATTCACTTCCGGCGCTGTCCGCCAATGGCGCAAACTTACCGCTACTACGCGCGCCAAGATCGACATTAAATTGACGGCGTTTGCGGAAACCGGCGTCGGCGATGTGAAGGCGCTCAAGGGCGTAGCCGGTGCGCGCCGGTGACTGGCGCATGTTGTTCACGATCACAGCCAACACCATCACAATTCACGCGGTCGGACACCGCCGCGATATTTACGACTGAG
>JBGQCE010000134.1:0-7877 GCA_041495185.1 Bradyrhizobium sp. | reverse complement strand
TCGAGGGCGTGACCGCACGGTTGTGGAGCGGCGGAACCGGCCAGCCCGTAGGCGAGGCCACCGTGCGCGCCGCTTTGGGGGCGGGGCGCGAACGTGCTTTCGCGCGGCTTCCGGACTTGCTGGGAATTACGCGCGGCCTGTCGATCGTCGATGGTTTCCGTGCCGCCATCGCCGGATTGCGCGCGGAACCTGGGTTGCCACATGAAGCCACGATTGTCGGCGCGTTTCCGGTGATCGCCGGCGCATTGGTGCAGCGCGCAAAGGGCGGCGATCCCGTCGCGCCAGATCCGACCGTCAGCCATGCCGCCGATACGCTGTCGATGTTACTCAACCGCAAACCCGACGCGCGCGCGGTCGCGGCGCTCGACGCCTATTTCGTGACGGTGTGCGATCACGGCATGAATGCATCGACGTTCGCAACGCGCGTCGTGGCCTCGACGCAGGCCGACCTGTTCGCATCGGTGACGGCGGGATATTGCGCGCTGACGGGACCGCTTCACGGCGGCGCGCCGGAGCCGGTGCTGGAAATGCTCGATGCCATCGGCGGCCGCGAGCGCATCAAGCCCTGGGTCGACAGCGCGCTCGCACGCGGCGAACGGCTGATGGGCTTCGGCCACCGCATCTATCGCGTCCGCGATCCGCGCGCCGATGTGCTGAAAGGCGCCATCGAGCGGCTCGCCGGTGGCGGCACCGACCTTCCGTTCGCGGGCGAAGTCGAGGCCTATATCCGCGAGGCGTTGCGGCGGAAAAACCCAAACCGTCCGCTCGACACCAATGTGGAGTTCTTCACCGCGATCCTGCTCGACGCCCTGGCGATCCCGCGGCAAGCCTTCACGCCGATCTTCGCGGTTGCCCGCGCCGCCGGATGGACCGCGCACGCCCGCGAGCAGCAGCGGGGCGGCCGGCTGATTCGGCCAAGCTCCGCCTATATCGGCCCGATGCCGGATTGAGACCGCGCTTTGACGATCTCATGGAAGTACGATCAGAGCCTGTTCGAAAGGATTTTCAGTAAGATTCCGGCCTGCAACATCCCGCGGCTGTGCTAGCTTTCGGTCTCTGAAGCCGATTGCCAACGGCCTGCACGCGGGAATTACCGACGATGAAACGTCGCGAATTCGTCACACTGTTAGGTGGCACGGTGGCGGCGTCTTCCTTTTCCTGGCCGCTCGCGGCGCGAGCACAGCAGGCGATGCCGGTAATCGGTCTGCTCAGCAGCGCGTCGTCGCACGATTATGCGCCCATGATTGCAGCGTTCCGGAAAAGCCTCGGCGAGATGGGCTTTGTCGAGGGCCAGAACGTGAAGATCGAATATGTCTGGGCCGACGAGCAGTACGACCGTTTACCCGCTCTCGCGGAGGATCTGGTCCGTCGCCAGGTGAACCTGATCGTTGCAGCCGCGACTCCCGCGGCACTCGCAGCAAAGCCCGCGACCAGCACGATACCGATCGTCTTTGCGATCGGTGCCGATCCGGTGCGGACAGGACTCGTCGAGAGCCTGAGCCGGCCCGGCGGTAATCTCACCGGCGCGGCCCACATCAACGTCGAGACCGCACCAAAGCGTCTCGAGCTGATGCATGAATTGATGCCTAAAGAGAAGGTCCTTGGCCTTCTCGTTAACCCGACCAATCCGGTGGCCAAATCCGTCACGGCGGCAGTTCATGCCGCCGCCGGCTCCCTGGGACTCGAGCTAAAGGTCGTGCACGCACACACCGACCAAGAACTCGATGCCGCCTTTGCGAGTTTGCCCGGCATGCGAATCGGCGCCTTGGTAATCGGCACCGACCCTTTTTTCACCAGCCGATCGGAAAAGTTGGGCGCAATTTCGCTTCGCCTGGCAATGCCTGCAATCTACCAGTATCGCACGTTCGCTGAAGCCGGCGGCGTGATGAGTTACGGCGGCAGCATCACAGATTCATATCATCATGCCGGTCTCTATGCGGGGCGCATTCTCAAGGGCGAAAAGCCCGGCGACCTGCCGGTGCAACTTTCCACGAAAATCGAGCTGTTCTTTAATCTCAAAAGCGCCAAGGCGCTTGGCCTTGATCCCCCGCTCTCGCTGCTTGGCCGTGCCGACGAGGTGATCGAATGAGGCGGCCCTAGGTCGCGCCGCGCACCACGGTCTTCAGATAATTATACGCCTTGATGATTTCGATCAGGCGATCCTCGGTGGAGCGGTCGCCGCCATTGGCGTCGGGATGATGCTGCTTCACCAGCGCCTTGTATTTCGCCTTGACGACCTCGAGCGTCGCGTCCGAGCCGAGCCCCATCACCTGTAGCGCCTTGCGCTCGGCGTTGAAAATTTTCCGCGTTTCGACCTTGGTCTCACCGGCGGCGCCGCCCGGACCCGGCCGCCAGCGGCCACGGCCATTGAGTTCGCTGAACATGCTGAACGGATCGGACGCGCCTTCGAGGTCCGCCTCGGGGCTGCCCTTGCCCTTCTTGGCGCTGGTATTGGCGCCCATCTTCCAGGTCGGACGATGGCCGGTCAGCGCATCCTTCTGGTAGCGCGCGACCGCATCCGCATTCATGCCGGAAAAGAAATTATAGGACTGGTTGTATTCGCGAACATGGTTGAGACAGAAGTGCCAGTATTCCTTGTCGTTGGCGCGGCCCTTGGGCGCGCGGTGCGGCCCCTTGTTCTTGCAGTCTGGCCATTCGCAAACGGCGGAGGCTTCGCGCGCAGCCGCCTGCTGCTTCGCGCTCAGCTTGTTGGGCTTGATGCGAATGGAATCGAAGAATTTTGATGAATCAATCGCCATGGCTGACTATGACAACGCAATGCGAAAAGCTTCAAGTCTTGACATTGCGAAACCCTCGCTCTCGATACGCCATTGACGGCGGGCGGTCATGGACGTATTGCCGCCGCCATGAGCACCAAAGACACTATCACAAACAAGTTGCGCGAAGCTTTCGAGCCGGAAAGCCTCGACGTCACGGACGAATCACATCTGCATGAGGGCCATGCCGGCCACAGGCCGGGCGGCGAAACGCATTTCAGGGTCTATATTGTGTCGCCGGCGTTCAAAGGGAAGAGCCGGGTCGAGCGCCACCGTATGATTAATACGACGCTATCGGGGGAACTCGCAGGCTCCGTGCACGCGCTGGCGATCAAGGCGCAGGCACCGGGGGAAGCGGGGGACTAGTCAGTGCCCGCCGAGGGGTGCTTCTAGAACGACGTCCCCGCGCGCTTCGGCCTTTTCTCCTCGATCTCGGTCTCGCGCGGCACCGCCACGATCCGCAGCGCAGTGATGCGGTTGCGCTCGCGGCGCAGGACACGAAAACGGAAACCGTGGAAGGTAAAACTCTGGCCGCGCTCCGGGATCGAACGGGCTTCGTGGATCACGAGGCCCGCGACCGTGGTCGCCTCTTCATCGGGAAGATGCCAGTCCATCGCACGGTTGAGATCGCGGATCGGCACCGAGCCGTCGACCACCACCGAGCCGTCGGGCTGGGCGCGAACGCCGGCCACCACCACATCGTGCTCGTCGGAAATATCGCCGACGATTTCTTCCAGAATGTCTTCCAGCGTCACCATACCTTCGACTTCGCCGTATTCGTCGACCACCAGCGCGAAGTGGGTCTTGCGACGACGGAACGCCTTGAGCTGCTCGGAAACCGACCGCATCTCCGGCACGAACCACGGCGGCAGCGCGATGGTGGAGACATCGATCTTCGATGTATCGCCTTCGGCGGCGCGAATTGCGCGCAACAGATCCTTGGCGTGCAGCACGCCGATGATGTTTTCGGGCTTGTCGCGCCACAGCGGAATTCGGGTGTATTCGGTGGCCAGCATCTCGCGCACCAGTTCTTCCGGCGGCAGGTCGGCATTGATCATCACCATTTCGGTGCGATGAACCATCACGTCTGAGACCTGAAGCTCGCGCAGATCCAGCAGCCCGCCGAACATGTCGCGGTCCTGCTTTTCGACCTTGCCTTCGTGATGCAGCAGATCGACCGCGCCGCGCAACCGCTCGATCGGCGACAGTATCGGCTGGTTGGCGCCGATCTTGATGCCCAGCATTTTCATCAGCACGCGAACGATCGCCTCGATCACGGTGAGCAGCGGTCCGAGCAGATACACCATCAGCTTCATCGGGCGCGCCACCAGCAGCGACACCCGGTCCGGCGCATTGATGGCAATGGTCTTCGGCAGCACCTCGGCGAAGATCACGACCATCACCGTCATCACGCCGGTGGCGTAGAGCACGCCGACTTCGCCGAACCAGGCGGTGAAGATGCCGGTCGCCAGCGCCGAGGCGCCGATATTGGCGATGTTGTTGCCGAGCAGCAGCGCGCCGATCATCCGCTCGCGCATCGCAAACAGGCTGGAAACCACGCCAGCTTCGCGATTGCCCTGCTTCGACAGCCGCAGCATGCTGGCGCGCGACGCGCCGGTCAGCGCGGTCTCGCTCGCCGAGAAGAACGCGGAGACCAGAAGACAGGCAACGACAATGGAGAATGTTAGCCAGTCCATCGCATCACATACATTTCATTTACTCGCCAGCTTGGCTTTCAGAAAATCGCGAACCAGCGAAGGCTCGACATCGGGGGCAATCACGGCGCGGCCGACCGCCTTGAGCAGGATGAAGGTGAGCCGGCCGCGCTTGACCTTCTTGTCCTGCGCCATCAGCGCCATCAGCGCGTCGGCGTCCGCCAGCCCTTCCTGGGCAAATCCCGCGATGTCCTGCAAATGGGTCGGCAGGCCTGCTTCGGCAAGGTGATGCCTGACCCGCGCCGCATCCGATTCGGCGATCATGCCGAGCTCTGCGGAAAATTCCGCCGCCAGCACCATGCCGACGGAAACACCCTCGCCATGGAACAGCCGGTCGGAGAAGCCGGTCGCTGCCTCCAGCGCATGGCCGAATGTATGGCCGAGATTGAGCAGCGCGCGCTCGCCGGTTTCGCGCTCGTCGCGCGACACGATCGCAGCCTTGGCGCGGCAGGAAGTGGCGATGGCGTGTTCACGCGCGGCGCCTCCGGCGAAGATGTCGGCGTGGTTGGCCTCGAGCCAGGCAAAGAACGCCTCGTCGCCGAGCACGCCATATTTGGCGACTTCGGCGTAACCGGCGCGGAACTGGCGCGGCGACAGCGTGTCCAATACCGCGGTATCCGCCACCACCAGAATCGGCTGGTGAAACGCGCCGAGAAGATTTTTTCCCTGCGGCGAATTGATCCCGGTCTTGCCGCCGACCGACGAATCGACCTGCGCCAATAGCGAGGTCGGCACCTGCACGAAATCGACGCCGCGGCGCAGGATCGCAGCCGCGAAGCCCGCGAGATCGCCGACCACGCCGCCGCCGAGCGCGATCACCAGGTCGTTGCGCTCGATCTTTGCCGCGATCAGCGCCTCGCTGACCTGTTCGAGGCCGGCATAGGTTTTCGAGCCCTCGCCTTCGTCGACAATGATTCGCGAGGTGGCGATGCCGGCCCCGGACAGCGAGGTTTCTGTCTTCTCCAGCCAATGTTTTGCGACATTGCGGTCGGTGACGATGGCGGTGCGCGCGCCGGGCCGCAACGCGGCAACGCGCGCACCCAGCGATTGCAATACGTCACGGCCGATCACGATGTCATAGGCGCGATCGCCGAGTGCGACATCGACGGTGACGGAATCGGAATGTTTCAACGGCGCGGTCATTGTGTGGCGCTCAGGGTGTTCGATGCCTGTTTCGCGCCGCCGCCGCACAACAGGGCGTGCAGGGCGTCGATGCATTCATCGACGATCTTTTCGTGCGGCACATCGCGCGACCAGATCGTCAGGTCCGCATGCTGATAGACCGGCTCGCGTTCCTCGATCAGGCGCGCGATGGTCGTAGCCGGATCGGTAGTTTGCAGCAGCGGACGGTCGACACGGCGCTTCACCCTGCGCATGATGATATCGGCATCCGCCTTGAGCCAGATCGAAACCGCCTTGCTGCGGATACGGCCGCGGGTGTCTTCGCGCATGAAAGCGCCGCCGCCGGTTGCAATCACTGCCGGACCGCTGTCGAGCAATCGTGCGATCACCCGCGCCTCGCCATCCCTGAAATGCGGCTCGCCATGGGTCTCGAAGATGTCCGGTATCGACATGCCGGCCGCCGCCTCGATCTCGGTATCGGCGTCGAGAAACGGCAACTGCAGCCGCGCCGACAGCCGCCGGCCGATGGTGGATTTGCCGGCGCCCATCATGCCCACCAGCACGATCGAACGCGTTCCCAGCGCCGCGATGATCTCGGCCTCCTGGGATGCGCTGGCGCCGGCCGATGAGGCTCTCTCAGACATCAAATTGCTCAGTTGCCGCAGGAATTGCGACGTTCCGCGCCACCTATACTACCCCCGCCGACACCGTTGCCAGAGACTCTTGCAAGGAAGCGGCGAACATGTTGGTAGTCAGGCTAGTGCCGCCGATTTGAAGTTCCTGCAGTGGGTGCCGCGAGCTCGCCTGGGAACTTCAAATCGAAAAGCGGCACTGGTTACATAGGTTTGCTGGTGCCCCCTTTTGTTTTCCGAAGTTCGTGTCAGAGGGTGCCGCAAGGTATCACGAACTTCGAAAAACGGGGCACCAGGCCATCCCCGACAATTTCAATGGTTAATTCGCCGCCTGAGGCTCGCTTATGCCCAGCCTGTTCCGCTTTCTGACGGTCGTCGCCGTGATCGGCGGGATCGTTTATGGCGTGATTTTCGCGCTGGCGAATTTCGTTAACCCGAAGCCGCGGGAAATGACCGTTACCATCCCGGCGGACAGGTTCCTCAAGAAATAGGCTTCCTCAAGAAATAGGCGCTAAGGTCGGAGCATGCGTCCCAAGACCTCAGATGCCAAACTGATAAATCTGTTCCTCGACATGATCGCGGCGGAACAGGGCGCAGGCCCCAACACGCTGGACGCCTATCGCCGCGATCTCGAGGACTTCTCGGGATTTCTCGTCGGCAGCGGCCAAAGCTATGCCGGTGTCGCAACCCAGGTGCTGCGGGACTACCTCGCCGATCTCGATGCGCGCGGCTTCAAGTCGTCGAGCGTGGCGCGCCGATTGTCGGCGCTGCGGCATCTGTTTCGCTTCCTGCTCAACGAGCGGATTCGCCGCGACGACCCGGCGGCGATCCTGTCCGGGCCGAAGCGCGGCCGCGGCCTGCCGAAAGTGCTGTCAATATCCGATGTCGATCGTCTGCTGGCGCGCGCCAAGGCGCTTGCCGAAGCGCCGGAAGCCTCAGCGCTGCAGCGGCTTCGCGCGATGCGGCTTTATTGCCTGCTGGAGGTGCTCTACGCCACCGGCTTGCGGGTCTCGGAACTGGTGGCGCTGCCGCTGTCGGCGTCACGGCGCGATGCGCGCATGATCGTGGTGCGCGGCAAGGGCAATAAGGAACGGCTGGTGCCGCTGAACGAGGCGTCGCGGCAGGCGATGGCCGATTACCTCGCCGCGATGGAAGCGCTCAAGCCCGAAAAGAAGAAAAACGCCGCAAGCTCGAAATGGCTGTTTCCCTCGTTCGGCGAGAGCGGACATCTGACGCGGCAGCATTTCGCGCGCGACCTGAAGGAGCTGGCGGCGTCAGCGGGTCTGGCGCCGCGGCTGGTCAGCCCGCATGTGCTGCGTCACGCCTTCGCCAGCCATCTCCTGCACAACGGCGCCGATTTGCGCATCGTGCAGACGCTGCTTGGCCACACCGATATCTCGACCACGCAGATCTACACCCATGTGGTCGAGGAGCGCCTGAAGAGCCTGGTGCGCGACCTGCATCCGCTGGCGGAGAAGTAGCCTCACGCCCTGCCACCTTGACTTCGGCGCCTTCGCGACCGAAAGAGCCGCTTCCCGCTCGCGACCTCCTCCACGCGCATTCCGCAGAACGGGGATCATTCTGCGCCGGAATGCAGGCTAAATCATTGAAACTGCGTGATTTATCCACGC
>JBGQCE010000133.1:0-7891 GCA_041495185.1 Bradyrhizobium sp. | reverse complement strand
CTCGGCGCCGGCGACATCATCATGACGGGAACGCCGGCCGGCGTCGCGGCACTGTCGCCCGGCGACAAGATCGAGTGCGGGGTCGACGGCGTCGGCACCCTGAAGGTTACGATCGGCAAGCCGGCATAACCGCGCTCCGCGCAAAAACGCGAAAAATAGGGCCCCAAACTTACGATTGGGGCCTTTTTTTTGCGTCCGTAACCATTCGCTCATGGGACGGGCAGACCGCCACAACGCCCCGTCACGAATACCGCATCACCCCGTCATCGACCTTGCCGAAACGAAGCGTGACGATGTCGAGCGCGTAGTTCTGATAGAGCCGCCACGGCCGCTTCGAGCCTTGTTTGGGCATTTTCGCGACCGAGCGCTGCACATAGCCGGACGAGAAATCCAGCGACGGCAATTCGGTGATCGAGGGATCGACATTGTGCGGCATGCATTGCTTGTAGCCGTGCCGGTCCATGTAATTGATCAGGCGGCAGACATATTCGCAGGTCAGGTCGCATTTCAGCGTCCAGGACGCATTGGTGTAGCCGAACGACGACGCCAGGTTGGGCACGTCGGAATACATCATGCCCTTGTAGTTCAGCGTCCGCGCAAAATCGACCGTGCGGCCGTCGACGCTGACGTCCATGCCGCCGAGCACCTGCAAGTTAAGTCCGGTGGCGGTGACGATAATGTCGGCTTCGAGCTCGCTGCCGTCCTTCAGCCTGATGCCGTTCTTGGTGAAGGTGTCGATCTCCTTGGTCACCACCGAAGCGCGCTTTTCCTTGATCGCGTTGAAGAGATCGCCGTCGGGCACCAGGCACAGCCGCTGATCCCAGGGATTGTAGCGCGGCGTGAAATGGGTGGCGATGTCGTAGTCGGGACCGAGCGCCATCCTGACGCCGCCGAGGATCAGTTGCTTCACCCGCGCGGGCTTGCGCCGGCTCAGCTGGAAGAAATACATCCCCCACAGCACGTTGCGCCAGCGGATCAGATGATAGGCGAGCTTTGCGGGGAGATTGCGCCGCAATTTATTGGCGACCGGATCCTGCGCCGGCCGCGACACCACATAGGTCGGCGAACGCTGCAGCATGGTGACGTGACCGGCGGTCTTGGCCATTTCCGGCACCAGCGTCACGGCAGTCGCGCCCGAGCCGATCACCACCACGCGCTTGCCAGCGTAGTCGATGTCGTCGGTCCATTTCTGCGGATGCACGATGCGGCCGGCGAAATCCTTGGTGCCCTGGAATTCCGGCGTGTAGCCTTCCTCGTATTTGTAATAGCCCGAGCACATGAACAGGAAATTGCAGGTGAAGCGCACGATCTCAGTGCCGCCCTCGCCCACTGTGCGTTCGGCCTCCACGGTCCAGCGTGCTTCCTGCGTCGACCATGACGCCCGCTTGACCCGATGATGAAAGCGGATTTTCTTGTCGATGCCGTTGTCGGAGGCGGTCTCGCGGACATAGTTCAGGATCCGCGGCCCGTCGGCGATCGCCTTCGGCTCGGTCCATGGCTTGAACGAATAGCCGAGCGTGAACATGTCGCTGTCTGAGCGAATGCCGGGATAGCGGAACAGATCCCAGGTGCCGCCGATACAGTCGCGGCCCTCGAGAATGGTGAAGCTCTTGCCGGGGCAATTGTGCTGCAGGTGATAGCCCGCGCCGATGCCGGATAGCCCGGCGCCGACGATCAGCACGTCGACATGTTCGTTCTGCATGGTGGTCTCCGAGGCCGCCGGCTCACCGCAGTCATGGCCGGGCTTGACCCGGCCATCCACGTCTTTGCTAACATCAACTGTAGAGACGTGGATGCCCGGCATCGCAGACAAGTCTACGCAGTCTGCGCGCAAACTGCTATGGCCGGGCATGACGAAAAAATGGCCTGCGATGTGAGGTTATTCTCAATACCTGTAATGATCCGCCTTGAACGGGCCTTCCGGCTTCACGCCGATATAGTCGGCCTGATCGGGGCGCAGTTTGGTCAGCTTGACGCCGATCTTGGCGAGATGCAGCCGCGCCACCTTCTCGTCGAGCGATTTCGGCAGCACATAGACCTTCTTCTGGTATTTGCCGTCCTTGTTGTTGGCGAAAAGCTCGATCTGCGCCAGCGTCTGGTTGGTGAAGGACGCCGACATCACGAAGGACGGATGTCCCATCGCATTGCCGAGGTTCACCAGGCGGCCTTCCGACAACAGGATGATGCGGTGCTTGTCGGGGAATTCGATCTCATCGACCTGCGGCTTGACGTTGGTCCATTTCAGATTGCGTAAGCCCGCGATCTGGATCTCGTTGTCGAAGTGACCGATGTTGCAGACGATGGCGCGGTCTTTCATCGCGCGCATATGCTCGATGGTGATGATGTCCTTGTTGCCGGTGGCGGTGACAAAGATGTCTGCCCGCGGTGCGGCGTCTTCCATGGTGACGACTTCATAACCTTCCATCGCCGCCTGCAGCGCGCAGATCGGATCGACCTCGGAGACCATGACGCGGCAGCCGGCCTGGCGCAGCGAGGCAGCCGAACCCTTGCCGACGTCGCCGAAGCCCGCAACCATCGCCACCTTGCCGGACATCATCACGTCGGTGCCGCGGCGGATGCCGTCGACCAGCGATTCGCGGCAGCCATAGAGATTGTCGAACTTCGATTTGGTGACGCTGTCGTTGACGTTGATCGCCGGGAACAAGAGCTTGCCTTCCTTCTCCATATTGTAGAGCCGGTGCACGCCCGTCGTGGTCTCTTCCGAGACGCCCCTGATGTTCTTCGCGATCTCGGCGAAGTAACCCTTGGGCTTTTCCTTCAGCAGCTTCTTGATCAGCGCGAAGAATACTTCCTCTTCTTCGGACTCCGGCTTGTCGAGAAACTTGACGTCGCCGTTCTCGGCGCGCAGGCCGTGATGCACCAGCATGGTGGCGTCGCCGCCATCATCGAGGATCATGTTGGGCGTGCCGCCGCCGTGCCAGTCGAACAGTTTCGCGGTGTAGTTCCAGTATTCGGTGAGGCTCTCGCCCTTGACGGCGAACACCGGAATGCCGGCCGCGGCGATCGCGGCCGCAGCATGGTCCTGCGTCGAATAAATGTTGCAGGAGACCCAGCGGATATCGGCCCCTAACGCCGCCAGCGTCTCGATCAAGACCGCGGTCTGGATCGTCATGTGCAGGGAGCCCGCGATCCGCGCGCCCTTCAAAGGCTGTTTCGGTCCGTATTCCTCGCGCGTCGCCATCAGGCCGGGCATCTCGGTCTCGGCCAGCGAAATTTCCTTGCGGCCGAATTCGGCGAGCGAGATGTCCTTGACGATGTAGTCGGTGAAGGCGGGCTTCTTGGCGGTGGCGGTCATGTGAAAATCCTGTTCCTGAGCATGTCATTCCGGGCGCGAGTAAAACGAGCGACCCGGAAATCCAGATGTTCGCGATTCCGGGCCTGCGCCTTGCGGCGCAGCCCGGAATGACGTCGAGAATTACATCGCGCGCTTGAGCGCCTCGGCGAGATCGGTTTTTTCCCACGAGAAGCCGCCTTCGGCATCCGGCGTGCGGCCGAAATGACCGTAGGACGAGGTACGCGCGTAGATCGGCTTGTTGAGATCAAGATGCTTGCGGATGCCGCGCGGCGTGAGGTCCATCGCCTCGGCCACGGCGGTCTCGAGCTTGTCCTCAGGCACATTTCCGGTGCCGTGAGTATCGATATAGATCGATAGCGGCCGCGCCACACCGATGGCGTAGGCGAGCTGCAGCGTGCAGCGGCCGGCAAGGCCGGCAGCAACGATATTCTTCGCGAGATAGCGCGCGGCATAGGCCGCGGAGCGATCGACCTTGGTCGGGTCCTTGCCGGAGAACGCGCCGCCGCCATGCGGCGCCGCGCCGCCATAGGTGTCGACGATGATCTTGCGGCCGGTGAGTCCGCAGTCGCCATCGGGACCACCGATGAAAAATTTGCCGGTCGGATTGACGTGCCACACCGTCTTGTCGGTGATCCAGTCCTTGGGCAGCGCCTGCCGCACATAGGGCTCGACGCAGTCGCGCACCTGCTTCGAGGACATGTCCTCGATCAGATGCTGATGCGAAACCACGATCTGGGTGACGCCGATCGGCTTGCCATTCTCGTATCGCACAGTGACCTGGCTCTTGGAGTCCGGGCCCAGCACCTTCTCCTTGCCGGAGTGGCGCGCCTCCGAGATCAGCCGCAGGATCTTGTGGGCATAAAAGAGCGGCGCCGGCATCAGGTCCGGCGTCTCGTTGGTGGCGTAACCGAACATGATGCCCTGGTCGCCCGCGCCCTCTTCCTTGTTGGTGCCCGGCTGCAGCGCGTCGACGCCCTGCGCGATGTCGGCGGATTGCGGATGCAGCAGGATTTCAATGTCGGCGGTTTTCCAGTGGAAACCTTCCTGCTCGTAGCCGATGTCCTTGATCGCCCCGCGAACGACACTCTCGATCTGTTCGTTGGTGACGGATTTGGGACCGCGGGTTTCGCCGGCGATCACCACCTTGTTGGTGGTGGCGAGGGTTTCGCAAGCGGCGCGGATAGCCCACGGATCGATTCCCGCTTTCGGGCCTTCGCGGAAAAACAGATCGACGATCTCGTCGGAAATCCGGTCGCAAACCTTGTCCGGATGGCCTTCGGAAACCGACTCGCTGGTGAAAAGATAAGACGCGCGCATCAACCAACCCCTTTTCCGCCTGACCTCGGCGGTCCTTTAGAAATGTGTCCTGAAATGTCAGTCCCGACGGCGCGAGATGACGTAGGATTCGTCGTAAAACCAGAGCCCGTTATGCTTGCGCAGAACCTCTCTGGCGGCATCGAGATAACGGCCGCTCTGGGTCATTTCCGTCAACCGGTCGTCTTCGATCTGGGCGACATACACCGCCGCGTTCCATGCTGCAAAGGCCGTCGAGGTTCCAATCGAGCCGGTGACCTCATTTGGCAGCGCTTCCATATCATAGCGGAAGATCGAACGGTTATCGGCATAGGCATTAAAGTTAAGGTCGCGCCCGGCCGATCCCAGCTCGTATTTCACCGCGCGCAATAGCTCATGACGGCTCACCGCGAAAGGATTTTCTCCGGGCCATACCGCCTGAATAATCTCCATGCCGGGATCCTGCCCGTGAGAGTGAATTCCTATCAAACGGCCCCCGGCCCGCAGCGCCCGCGCCAGGGGCGCAATGATGCGTTTGGCGCGGAAATTGACCGAGGATTTGGCCCGGTAAGGCTGGGAAGCGATGATCAGGTCGAAATTGGCCTCGGAACGGCCGGCGCGCGGGATGATCTGGTCGAGCAAAAACCGGTGGTCTTCCCGGTACAGCACGATCGCAACCGGCCGCTCATAGACCGGCATGCCCGAACGCGGGCTGACGCTGGCCCGCCAGTTCTGCTCCAGAAACGGCCCGAGCTCGGCGATCTGGGCCTCGAATTCGCCCGAGGAGGCCCCCCTTAAGGCGACCTCGTGCCAGATCATGCCGGCGGCCGCCGCGGGCGAGGCCGGCGTCAGCCATGGCGCCTCGGCATAATACATGTTGGTGAGCACAAAAACGGTCGCCGGATGCTCGAACAGCCGGTCCGGCACCTTTTCCAGCGTCAGCCGGACATCCTCAAGGCTGAGCTCCTTGCCCGCGATATAGAGCGGCATATGCGGAAAGCGGCCGTGCATCGACCGCATCACCCGCGCCAGCACGGTGCCGTCGCCGACGCCGGCGTCGAACACCCGCAGCGCCGGCGGCCGGGGGTGGATGCTGCCGAGTTCCAGCGCCACCCGCTCCGCGATCACCCGCTTTTCGCTGCAGGTATGGACGAACAGCAGGTATTTCTGCCGGTTCTCGAAGAACCGGAAATTGCCGCGGGGGTCGCGCTTCTCGGGCGGGACGTCGAGGCCGCGCGGCGGCGGCACTCCGCCCGGCAGCGAGGCGGCGATATAGGCCTGAATCCGGTCAAGGGTGTCGATGGTGATGCGCTTGCCCTCGCGCAGACGGTGCACGAGCTTGCCGTCGTTGACGGCGCGGCGGCCAAAGGTCGACTCCGCCATATCGGCCTGGCGGCAGAATTCGGAAATCTGGCTCAGGATCTGGTCGTTTTTCATCGAGGAGGGTTTTGCGGCCAGAATTTGGGACAGGCAGGTGGGCAGCGGCGGATGGCGCGGGTTTCCTACCACCATCTGCCCACCGGGGTAACCCCTCATGGTAATGGAGTTCGACACACCTCCGCATTCCCGCCGCTACACTGCGCGGGTTTTGCCAGCAAAATCCGCCCCCCTGAGATCAGAGGGCGCAGGGAATGCCGGGTGCCGGAAGCGCCCGCAGCCTCGCGTGCGAAAATAAGAAAGCACACGAGCAAGTCACCACAGGTCACACCGGCGCACCGGCATTCCCCACGCGATGGTTTTAACGGTTTCCTTCGTGCTCTCCCCGGTGAATCGGGCTTTCTTGTCACCGTCGCCGGCGGAAGGTTTCCCGCCGGCTTGACGCCGGCGTCGAGGCGTCAGGACCACACGACTTCGCCGTCCGCCTCAAGCGCCGTTCGTCGTCGGCACCTTCAGCATCCACCGCATCCCGCCCCACGTTCGTGACGATCGCGAAACGCCCCTCGTGGAGGGACGGGATAGCCAGAATTGTAGTTTTGATTTGGGGTAGCGGCGAAGCGGAATTTCTTTGAAGCCAGGACTGGACAGGGCAAATCACCTTGATCCGTCACGACAAAATCACACTATTGGCGCGCGTCGAACGCACCTGCGATCAGGAAAGATTCAATCAGCGAAATTAGGGCGTGGACTCATAAGCGCGCAGCGTTCCACGACTTTCGTGCCCGCCTTGTCAGGCGATCGCTGAGGGGGATACCGGTTTTTCGAGGTAGATCGAATACGCGAGGGGCCCTCCTGTGCGGAACTTTTCGCGAAAGCCGACGAGGGAGGCGAGCGCAATCACCTTCCCGCGCCTTTGAAAGTGCGGATCGACGATAACTTCCGTGATGGCCAATATGCCGCCAGGCTTCAGCGCGCCAAATATTTCCCTGAGCGCGGCTTGCCGGTCGAGGATTTCTCCGAGTACGGCCGCCAGAACTGCCCGATCGAACGCGCCGAAGTGCAATTCGTTGTTTCCGATGCTCGCCGTATGAAAATCGATATTCGTAAGGTTGGCTCGTTCGGCCTTGAGTTTCACGCGGCCCAGCATACCCGACTGAAAATCGAGCGCGACGATACGGCCGGTGGGCCCAACCTTCCTGGCCATCGGAATTGTAAGTCGACCCGGTCCGCAGCCAGCATCTAGCGCTCTCATTCCCGGCCAGAGATCGAGATGCGCGATGATTGTGTTTGCCCGGGTGCTTGTGAAAAACGGATTGTCAATTTCGACGAGCCAGGAAAGCCATTCGGGGCAGGGAATTGCGTACCGGTGCGATGCAAGCCGCCAGCCAACGAAGATGATGACAAACAGGACAGCGGCGCCCAGCAAACCTGATTCTATTTGAGGCATTCCTCACCGCAGCGCTGCAGAATTTGGTAGCTATCGGGGTCATAGCGGGCATCGGGCAAGCCGCACCAAACATGTCGCATGATGAGTACGCGCCCTCGCGAACATTCATGGCAATGATGCGAGCCTCTACTTCCCCCACACCTCGTTGGCGACATCGACCGCGAGCTTCAGTTTCGCCCACTGCTCTTCCTCGGTGAGGATGTTGCCCTCTTCGGTCGAGGCGAAACCGCATTGCGGCGATACCGCGAGCTGATCCAGCGGCGCGTAGTTTGACGCTTCCTCCAGCCGCCGCTTGATGTCGTCCTTCTTCTCGAGTTGGCCGCTCTTCGAGGTAATGACGCCGACGACCACGACTTTGTTGCCCTTCGGCAAAAACCGCAACGGCTCGAAGCCGCCGGCGCGCTCGGAATCGTATTCGAGGAAATAACCGTCGTAATTGGTGCCGGCCAGCAGGGTCT
>JBGQCE010000132.1:0-7903 GCA_041495185.1 Bradyrhizobium sp. | reverse complement strand
GGACTGCTGCCGCGATTCCTGCCCCACGCGCCGAAGCCGCGCCTGCCCCGGAGGCGGCGATCTCGTCGGCGCGGGAAGCGGCGCGGACCGCGCCCACGCTCGAGGCGCTGCGGGAGCTTTTGGAAAAATTCGACGGCTGCGCGCTGAAATCGACCGCCACGCGCCTGGTGTTCGCCGACGGCAACCCGAAGGCGCGGATCATGTTCGTCGGCGAGGCGCCCGGGAGGGAAGAAGACATCGAGGGGCTGCCGTTCGTCGGACGTTCGGGCAAGTTGCTGGACCGGATGATCGCTGCGATCGGGCTCGACCGCACCAGCGTCTACATCGCCAATGTCATCCCATGGCGGCCACCCGGCAACCGCACGCCGACGCCGCAGGAGACGCAAATCTGCCTGCCATTCATCCAGCGCCAGATCGAACTGGTAAACCCGGATGTGCTGGTCACGCTCGGCAATCCCTCGACCCAGACCTTGCTGTCGACGCGCGAGGGCATCATGAAAACCCGTGGGCGTTGGTTCGATTACGACACCGGCACGCGGGTGATCCGCGCGCTCGCCACCTTCCATCCGGCCTATCTGTTGCGCTCGCCATCCTACAAGCGCCTGGCGTGGCAGGATTTGCGTTCGATCGCGAAAGCGCTGGAGCAGACAAAGCCCCCCTCATCCTGAAACCACCGAGCGCCTCATGCTGAGGAGCGGTCTCTTGGCCGCGTCTCGAAGCATCAGATAACCGTGGCCTCATGGTTCGAGACGCGCGAAGACGCGCTCCTCACCATGAGGAATAACGGCGATTACGGCGTCTTCGGCCGCACGATGGCCCAGCCGATCCGCAACAGCGGCTGCCGCCCGGTCACGAACCACTCGAACGCCCGCGGCACTTCCGGCACCAGGCCCGGAAACCGTTGCGCGATATCGGCCGGCGGCGTGCCGACCGTGTCGGATGCGCGCCAGACCACGACGCCGCCGGTTTCGTTGAATTTCGCCAGGGTCAGCCAAGGCGTCCGTTCCGGCGCCGCGTCGAGAAGCAGATGCGGACGCCCGGTGTCCAATGCGATCAGGGCTGCAAGCTGCGGATCGCCGGTCACCGCCCGCAGCCGCTGGTTGGTGCGCCGCTCAAAGCTGTCGCCGAAGAAATTCGCAATCGCTCTCGCGGGCAGCGACGTCGCCACCTCGCCGCTGCCGGTCCAGGGCAGAAAAAGCGTGGTCGAGAGTACCGCGATCGCGGGCGCCACAATGGCGGCCGCCCAGATCGAGCGCAGCATGCGCTGACGACGCAAATGAACCAGATCGCCGGTGGCGACGATCACGGCCAGTCCCGACATATACAGCGCGACGCCGGCCCCGCCGGCGACACCGCGCAAATCGAAAAACCCGGAGATCAGGCTTCCCAGCAGCGCTGGGCCGATAGCGAAGAAATAAACGAAATCACGCGCCAGCGGATCGACCGGCGGCCGATAGATGATCGGCGCCTCTTCCGGGTTGGGACCGAACCAGCCGGAGTTGACGACGACCAGCAGCACGATGCCGGATATTGCGAACAGCAAGCCGCCGAGCAGCGCACCCCAGTGCAGCGCCCTTGCACTCAAATCCGCAATCGCCGGCCAGTGCGGCAGCGCCATTGTGTCGGCGCGGATCAGCCAGATCAGATAGGGCAGCGCCAGCACCACGATCACCAGGAGCGCGAACAGCGGATCGAACGACATCAGCATGCGCCGCCCGCGCAACGTCGCGAGCGCAAATCCGGCGACCAGCAGCAACAGGCCGATCGCAGCCGAGGTCGTCAGCAGCAAAAGTCCGGCTTCGATCGACCATGCGAACCACGCGTTGCGCCGGTTCTGGCCGATCAGTTGCCATGAATGCATCAGCAAGAGGGCCCAGAGCGGACGCGCCAGCACCAGCGGACCGAATTCGAGACCGGGAGAACTGAATGCCACGACCGTCATGGTCAAGAGAACCGCGAGCACCGCCTGTTGCCCGCCGACAATGGCGCGCGCCAGCAGATACAGCGTCCAGAACATCGCGACCCCGCAAAGCTGCGCCAGCAGATAGACGCCGAACATGTGATTGCCGGCGGCGCGAAACGCGATGTCGGCGAGCCAGAACGCCAGCGGCGGACCGAGATCGGTTCCCACCTGGTATTCCCGGCCGTAGGCGAGCACGGTTGCAAGGTCGCCGGGAGGGCTTCGATAGAGCAGTAACGGCACGATCAGCCACAGCGCCGCCTGAAACAGCACCACGAGCCAGACCACCAGCCGCGGCCGGGCGCGGATCAGTTCGATGATCAGGGAGGTGAAACGCATGAGACGGCTGGATCGCTTTTGATACGAGCTGACCGACCGGCAGGAATGTCCCTCTTCCCCTGACAACGACGTCTTGGTCGCGTCAGGGATGAGAACCAACGCTTCGCACTGGCCAATGTGACGGTAATAAAGCCCGCCGCCGATCGAAGCAACTACATCAGCCCGCAGCCACGATCTCAAGCGAGAGTTGCGTCTTGATCGCGACGATGCCGCCTTCACCCGTCATCGGCTGATGTTTTTCCCGCGCCGCCACGACCGGCGCAAAGAAACGGCGGTGATGCACGGTGGGACCGAGCCGGTCGAGCGCCTCGAGATGCTCCGGCACGGCATATCCCTTGTGGGACTCGAAGCCGTAGCCCGGGCAATCCTGCGCCAGAGCGCACATCAGGCGATCGCGCGCGACTTTCGCGATGATCGAGGCCGCCGCGATCGAGAGAACCAGCTCGTCGCCGCCGATCACGGCGTCGCAGTCGCAAGGCGTATCGAGCCGGTCGCGGCCATCGACGAACACATGCTTCGGCATTTCCGGCAGCGCGTGCACCGCGCGCTCAAGCGCCCACAGCGACGCGCGCAGGATATTGTCGCGATCGATCCGCGCCGGCGAGGCGAAGGCGACCGCAAATGACGCGGTCGAGCAGATTTCCTCGAACAGTTCCTCGCGGCGCTCGGCGGTCAGCCGCTTGGAATCGTCGATGCCTTTCGGGATCCGCCTGGGATCGAGCACCACCGCGGCGGCGACGACCGGGCCCGCCAGCGGACCGCGTCCGGCCTCGTCGCAGCCGGCCACCGGCCAGACGCCGCGCTTGATCAGCGCGCGCTCGCGGCGAAAGCTCGGCGGCGCGACCGCGATCACGCCGTTTGGCGGCCTGGCTGGATCTTTCCCGGATTTATTACGAATCATGCCGGGATCGTGGGCATAGCGAGCCCGGCGACGCAACCGGGAACCCGGCGCAATTCCCGCTATTCAGGGGTGACGTTCACGCCATTGACCGGCATCGATGCAATAAACCCGGCGCGGGCTACGGCCGGACGGTGTCACATTCGAATGATAACGCATTCCGAGCTTTTCCAGCGTACTTATCGACGCCGCGTTCTCTGCAGAGGCCAGCGCAAGTAGCCGCGCCCGTCCCAGCCGCTCGAAGCCCAAAGCGAGTTGGGCCTCGCCGATCTCGGTCGCAAGGCCCCGCCCCCACGCTTCACGGGCCAGCACGAAACCAAATTCGAGATCATCCTCCGCCAAGACCTGGCACGCATTGAGTCCGGCAAACCCAATCACCTCGCCGTTTGCTCTGTCGGCCAGCACGCACAGTCCGGTCGGTGCCGCTTCGAAATTGAAGTTTGCGCGAATGAAGCGCTCGGATTCGGCGAGCGACAGGGCCGTGCCCGCGAACACCCAGCTCATCACCTGGGGAACGCTGAAGATTTTCTGATACAGCTGCGAAATGTCGGCTTCACCCAGCGCGCGCAGCACCAAGCGCGGTGTTGTAAGCACAATACCGTCATTAAGTACGGATGATGATTGCGAGTCGAGGCTCATTCTCGCAGCATAGCGACATCAGCGGTCTTACAGAAGCGAGGCTTTCGCACCAGAGTTGCGCGCTGCCGTCCCGCCTAGAATAAGCTCAGCTGCTGCCCGCTGCGCTTCGGCCGCGCGAAATGATCGGTCGTCAGTTTCGAGCGCCGCTTGTTGAGACCGAGCTTCTCGCAGGCGATCTCGAACCGGCGTCCGATCATCCAGGCGATCGGCCCGGTGCCCTTCATCCGCGTTCCCCACTGCGAATCGTAGTCGCGCCCGCTGCGCATATCGCGGATCAGCGTGAAGACGTGGCGGTAGCGGTCGGGATAATTGGCCATCAGCCATTCGCGAAAGAGATCGCGCACCTCCAGCGGCAGCCGCAGCAGCACGTAGCTCGCTTCCTTGACGCCGGCATGAACAGCCGCATCGAGAATGCGCTCGATCTCCGAATCGTTCAGCGCGGGGATCACCGGCGCCACCATCACCGTGGTCGGAATTCCTGCGTCCGACAATTGCCGCAGCGCCTCGAGCCGCTTCGCCGGCGTCGAGGCGCGCGGCTCCATGGTGCGTGCAAGCCTGGCATCGAGCGTCGTGACCGAAATCGCCACCTTGGCGAGATTGCGCTTCGCCATCCGCGCGAGAATGTCGATGTCGCGCGTCACCAGCGCCGACTTGGTGACGATGCCGACCGGATGAGCGGCGCGTTCCAGCACCTCGAGGATGCCGCGCATGATCTTCCGCTCGCGCTCGATCGGCTGATAGGGATCGGTGTTGGTGCCGATCGCGATCATGCGCGGTTCGTAATCCTGCGCCGCCAGTTCCTTTTCCAGGAGCTGCGGCGCGTCGGGCTTGGCGAACAGTTTTGATTCGAAATCGAGCCCCGGCGACAGGCCGAGAAAGGCGTGGGTCGGCCGCGCAAAGCAGTAGACGCAGCCATGCTCGCAACCCCGGTAGGGATTGATCGAACGGTCGAAGCCGATATCGGGCGAGTCGTTACGGGTGATGACCTTGCGCGCGGTATCCACCGCGACCGTGGTCTTGAACGGCGGCAGCTCGTCGAGGCTCTGCCAGCCGTCATCGAACGCGACGCGGGCTTCAGCCTCGAAGCGGCCGCTGACGTTGGATTGCGCGCCGCGGCCACGCCGGCGTTCGCGCTCGATCGCAACCGCCAGTTCCGGAAAAGGAGAAGGTGCACCCGCCGGCTCGGAGGGCGCCGTGACCGGCGGGTGCTTGAGGGCATGAGAGGATGCTCGGCTCATGATCGGAACATAGCAGGCTTTGAGAACAAATCAAGAACATGAAGCCATGAATCCACAGCCGAGCTATCGAGGGCCTGGCCACGTCCTCCCTGGGCAGCTGCCTCAAAAAACTGCATCCGGAAGGCTGATTTGATGATGACAAGGTGATAACAGTGCAGCGTTTTTCACCGTTTGAGCCAACGAAGCCTCATTCATGCTGAGCGTCATCATCCCAACCGAGGGCCTCGAACAGCCCGCCGTCGCGACCCTTGCCGCGCTGGTGCCGGGCGCCACGGCCGGCGTGGTGCGCGAGGTGCTGTTGGTCGATCGGGCCGGCACCGGTGTGATCGAGCGCGTCGCCGATGTCGCAGGCTGCCGCTTCCTGCCGTTCGAGGGATCGCGCGCGGCAGCGCTGGCGGCCGGCGCTCGCCAGGCCCGCTCGCCATGGCTGATGTTCCTGCATGCCGGCGCCGTGCTGGACAACGGCTGGATCGAGGAAACCGCGCAGTTCATCCAGCGCGTTTCGATCAGCGACCGCCCCCGCGCCGGCATCTTCCGCTACGCCCGCTCGCCCTATGCCGATACGCGCTGGCGCGACGGTTTCAAATTTGTCGCACGGATGATTGCGGGGCCGTCGGCCGACCAGGGCCTGCTGATCGCGCGCGACCATTACGACCGGCTCGGCGGCTACGCGCCGGACGCCCGCCGCTCCGAGGCCAGACTGCTCCGCCAGCTCGGCCGCTCCTCGCGCACGCTGCTGCGCAGCCGGATCATGGTCGCATAGAGGCTCGGTTCTGATTGAATCAGAACCGAGCCTCTAATCTTTTGTTTTGACGCGTTTTCCTTACGCGAACCGGAATCCACTTCGCTTGAAAACGCTTTAGGGCGCTTGCAATATACTTGATTTTATCAAATAATAGCTTGATGAAGTCAAATACACCACCCGATTCCCCGCTCGAAAGCCAGATCGCTGCCGTCAGGGGCTTCAGCCGGTTCTACACCCGCAAGCTCGGCATCATCGAGCCGAAGCTGCTCGACAGCCCCTGGACGCTGCAGGAAGCGCGGATCATCTATGAAATCGCCGAGCGAAAGAACTGCACCGCGACCGACCTGGTCCGCGCGCTCGGTCTCGATGCCGGATTTCTCAGCCGCACCTTGCAGGCGATGCAGCGGCGCCAGATCGTCGCGCGAAAGCCGTCGAAGGCCGATCGTCGCGTCACTGAACTGGCATTGACCGCGAAAGGCCGCGCGGCCTTTGCAGACCTCGACAGCCGCTCGCGTGGCGTCGTCGGTTCCTTGCTTGGCAGGCTCGATGCCGCGGAGCGCGCAGCCATCGTCAACGCCATGACGACCATCGAGCATACGCTGGAGCCGCCGGCCGAACCGCCGGCCTCCTTCCTGCTGCGAAGCCATCGCCCCGGCGACATCGGCTGGATCGTCTCGCGGCATGGCGCGCTGTATGCGCAGGAATATGGCTGGGATATCACCTTCGAGGCGCTCGCCGCCGAGATCGCGGCGCAGTTCATCAGATCATATGACCCTTCGCGCGAGCACTGCTGGATCGCGGAAGTTGGCGGCGAGCCGGTCGGCTCGATCTTTCTGGTCAAGGCATCCAACGCGGTTGCGAAATTGCGCCTGCTGCTGGTGGAGAAAAAGGCGCGAGGGCTCGGGGTCGGACGCGCGCTCACCGCGCAGTGCATCCGCTTCGCGCGAGATGCGGGCTATTCATCGATCACGCTGTGGACCCAGAGCATCCTCCTCGCCGCGCGCGGAATTTATCAGCGCGCCGGATTTCGCCGCGTCAGGGAAGACAAGCACCACAGTTTCGGCGTCGATCTCGTCGGCGAGACCTGGGAGTTGAAGCTTTAGACCGAAGCGCCAGCGCGTATTCCGCAAAAGCGGACGCCGGTTTTGCGATCAGCGAGATCGTAGGGCGGGTTGGGCGCAGCCGTAACCCGCCATCTTGGCGAACGTAACGGCGGATTACGCTGACGCTAATCCGCCCTACGGGCTGGACAGCTTTTGGGTGATTTGCCCGTAACCCGCCATCTTGGCAGCGTAACGGCGGATTACGCTGACGCTAATCCGCCCTACGAAGAAACCAACGGGTCGTGGAAACTCCTCCCCAATGACCGGCTCCGCGTATTGTGCCGCTGAAAATCTTGCTAGTCTGCATCGATGTCCAATTACCGTCGCGCATTCGTACCCGGAGGGTGCTGGTTCTTCACGGTCAATCTTCTTGAGCGTCGAAACACGCTACTCGTCGATCGTATCGATGCTCTGCGCGATGCCGTGGAGAGAACGCGTAAGAATTACCCGTTCGTCATCGATGCCGTCGTGGTGTTGCCGGATCACATCCATGCTGTCTGGACCCTCCCGCCCGGAGACGCCGACTTCTCGACCCGCTGGCGACTGATCAAGAGCCATTTTGCGAGGGCGCTGCCGAAGCGAGAGCGCTTGAGCGATGTACGTAAGGCGCGTAACGAACGCGGTATCTGGCAACGGCGTTTCTGGGAGCATCTAATCCGAGATGAAACCGACTACGCCCGCCATGTCGAATATTGCTACATCAATCCGCTCAAGCACCGTTTGGTGACGCGCGTTCGCGATTGGCCGCACTCGTCGTTTCATCGCGATGTCCGTGCCGGAGTTGTGCCCTTGGATTGGGCGGGGGAAGTTGAGCAGAACGGCGAGTTTGGGGAACGGTAATTGACGGTGGACGGTAGGGCGGGTTAGGCGCAGCCGTAACCCGCCGTCTTGGCAGCGTAACGGCGGATTACGCTCACGCTAATCCGCCCTACGGGCTAAGGCCGCAGGTAGAAACGGACCATTCGTGGGTCCATGCTGGGG
>JBGQCE010000131.1:0-7923 GCA_041495185.1 Bradyrhizobium sp. | reverse complement strand
TTTTTCGCATCCGTCGCGCTTGGAAAGGGCGCGGCGATTTCCATGTTCCATCGCGATGGAACGTTGCTGGCGCGTTACCCTCACGCCGAAGCAATGATCGGACAAAATTTCAAAACGGCGCCGCTGATGAGTGAAGTCCTGGCCAAGGGCGGTCGTCAGACCCTGCATGTGCAAAGCCCCATCGATAACCAGGACCGGCTCGGTTCGGCCGCCGAGTTGAGCCACTTCCCGATTGTGGTCGTCGCGACCACGACAATCTCGGCCGCGCTGGCCGACTGGCGCACGCAAACGAGATTCCTGATTGCCGCCGCCGCTGCGTCCGCGCTCGTAATCGCCTTCATTCTGTTCCAGATCAGCCGGCAGATGGCCCGGCAAAATCAGGAAGCGCAGCAGCGGCTGGAATCCGAAAAGCAACGTCTCGACACCGCCCTGAACAACATGACGCAGGGTCTGGTGTTGTACGACGCATCGGCACGCATCGTCCTCTGCAACCAGCGCTATCTTGATATGTACCGGCTGTCGACAGACGTCGTAAAGCCGGGGTGTCACTTCTACGATCTCATCCGGCATCGCCAGGAGACAGGATCCTTCGCCGGAGACGTCGATGCCTTTTGTTCAAACATCATACGCAACGTTGCCCAGGGCAAGATCACCCATAATGTGATAGAATCCAAGGACGGACGCTCGGTTCAGATCGTCAACAAGCCGCTGGTACAGGGCGGATGGGTCGCGACGATAGAAGACATCACGGAGCGCCGGAATCTCGAGCGGGAACGCGACCGGAATTATGCCTTCCTGCGCCAGATCATCGATCACATCCCGTCCCAGATCACAGTGAAGGACGTGCGCGAACGCCGTTACCTGCTGGTCAACCGGGTAACCGAAGCTCAGTTCGGCCTGTCGCGCGATGCCATCGTCGGCAAGACAGCCCACGATATATTTCCGAAGGCAGCCGCCGATATCATCGCTGCGGATGATGAGAAGGCACTGCAATCCCCTGAAGGCCTGTTCCTGGACGAGCGCCCGTGGGAAAGCCAGGGGCTGGGCCATCGCTTCATCACTTCAAGGCGTATCGGAATTCAGGATCAGACCGGCGAAGCCCGCTATATCGTCAACGTCGTCGACGACGTTACCGAGCGCCGGCGCGCCGACGAGAAGATCGCGCATCTCGCGCATTACGATGCGCTGACCGACCTGCCGAACCGGGTACTGTTCCGCGAACAGATCGAACGCGAGCTGCAGCGAACCGGCCGCGGTGAGCAATTCGCATTGCTTTATATCGACATCGACGAGTTCAAGGGCATCAACGACTCGCTCGGACATCATGTCGGCGACGAGCTGCTGAAGGCCGTGGCTGCCCGCATCAAGAACTGCATTCGGGAAACCGATCTGATCGCACGGCTCGGCGGCGACGAGTTTGCGGTCATTCAGACCGCCGTCGAGGACACCGCCGATGTCGTGGAATTCGTGACCCGAATTCATGAGGCGATTCGGCAACCCTATCAGTGCCTCGGTCACCAGCTTTCGACCGATGCCAGCATCGGGATTGCGCTGGCTCCGCAGGACGGCACCGATCTCGATCAGCTCATCAAGAGTGCCGATCTGGCGATGTATGGCGCCAAGGCCGGCGGCCGGCGAACCCATCGCTTCTTCGAACCGGCCATGGATGCCAGCGCCAAGGCCCGGCTGACCATGGAGCAGGATCTGCGTCAGGCGCTGATGGACGGCGGCTTCGAGATCCACTACCAGCCGCTCGTCAATCTTCAACGCGACGAGGTGATCGGCTGCGAAGCCCTGCTGCGCTGGCGCCATCCCGAACGCGGCATGGTCTCGCCCGCCGAATTCATCCCGGTCGCGGAAGATACCGGCCTGATCATCGAACTTGGCGAATGGGTGCTGCGAACCGCCTGCGCCGAGGCGGCCACCTGGCCCGATCATATCCGGGTCGCCGTCAACGTCTCGCCCGTTCAGTTGAAAAGCCAGACCCTGGCGCTGAAGATCATGGGCGCGCTTGCGGCCTCCGGCCTTCCGGCGAGCCGGCTGGAACTCGAGATCACCGAGGCGGTGCTGATCCACGACGATGAGGCAGCGCTCGCCATCCTGCATCAGCTCCGCGCCATCGGCGTGCGTATTGCGCTGGACGATTTCGGCACCGGCTTTTCCTCGCTGAGCTATCTGAAGCGCTTCCCGTTCGACAAGATCAAGATCGACCGCTGCTTCGTCAGCGACATCGCGGAAATCGACGGTTCATCGGCGATCGTGCAGGCGGTGGTCAACATCGCAGCCTCCCGCAGCATGACGACGACAGCCGAAGGCGTCGAAACGCAACAGCAAAAGGAACTGCTGCGGACGCTGGGCTGTACCGAGATGCAGGGTTACCTGTTCAGCGCCGCGAAGCCTGGCTCGGAAGTGAGAAAATTGTTCGGTACCCGCCGCGAGAAAGCGTCGGCCGTCGCTTAGCGCAAAACATTCCGTAGTTGCCTGGCGAAGCCTGCTGCGCAGAACGCGCCGCATCATAGCGGCACAAGGGAAGGATTCGAGATGCCCCGCGCAAGAAACCTTCGCCTTAGCTGATCCCTTCCTTGCAGCGATGCCATTCCCTTAAGGGACCGCTGACCGGTCCCTGGCGCGACAGTGCAAGATACTCCCCCCGCAGGATGATATTCACGACATCGCCCGAACCGTTTTCCCCGTCCGGAACGATGTAGTCAAAGGCGTGGCGGCTGTAATTGCCTTGAATGTGCTTGCCGCCCGGGGTCGTGATTTTCTCGCCACTGATGGACATGCGCATTCCGTCGGTGCTGCACCAGTCACCGTCGATTGCGTCGGCGTGGCCGACGCCTGTTTGCAGCAGCATTCCGGCCGCGACCAGAAAGACAAGTAAACGATTAGACATCTGGTCCTCCTTTGCCAGCAGGGATCATCTGCCGGCGTTCGCCCACAGGCAAGATGGCCACGCCTGATCGGCCAAGGCTTTACGCCGCCAGCCGGCCGCGATTGTTCTCGGCGAGTATCGGGCGGATCAGCCGGCCGAAGCGCTCGGCCTCCTCGTCGTGCAGGTAGCCGGACAGGCAAAACGAATGGCAGCCGGCGTCGATGAATTGCTGCAGCGTTGCCGCACATTGCGCGGGATTGCCGACGACGGCGATCCCGGCGCCGGGCCGGACGCGGGTGATGCCGGTCCACAGATGCGGCAGCAGAAGATCGCCGTGCTCGCGGGCAAGTTGCTGCACACGCTGGTTGGCCTCCGACTTGCTGTAGAGCGTCTTCATCTCCTGCTTCTGCCGCTCGGTGGCGTCGCGCACCAGGATGTCGGCGGCCTCCCACGCATCCCTTTCGTCTTCGCGGCAGATCACCTGCAGGCGCATGCCAAAGCCGATGGTCTTTTCTCGGCCATGCGCTCTTGCCATCTCCGTGATTTCGGCGATGTTCGCAGCGATACGCTCCGGCAGGTCGCCCCAGAACAGATGCACGTCGGAATGCTTCGCCGACATTTCCCAGGCCTGACGCGAGCCGCCGCCGAGATAGAATTTCGGAAACGGCTGCTGCAGCGGCCGCGGCCTGATATGCGCGCCGGACAGTGTATGGAACTTGCCCTCGAAGTGCACCGGGCCGCGCGTGGTCCACAAGGCTTTCAGGATGGAGACCTCTTCCTCCATCAACGCGTAGCGCTCTTCCTTGGCGTAGCGCACGCCCTCGCCCTCGACTTCGCTTTCGTTCTGGCCCGCGATCAGGTTGATGCAGATGCGTCCGCCCGACATCTGGTCGAAGGTGGAGATCATCTTCGCCAGCAGCACCGGATTGATGTAGCCCGGCCGGGCCGCGATCAGCGGCTTTATCTTCGACGAACGCGCCGCCATGAATGCGCCGGTGATCCAGGCCTCCCAGCAGACCGAGCCCACCGGGATCAGCAGATATTCGAAGCCGGCCTTCTCCGCGGCCTGCACGACGCGGTCGCATAATTCCGGCGATCCCGGCACCTGCGCCTCGGCCACGCCATAGGCCGTGGTGTCACCATGCGTGGGCAGATACCAGCCAAATTCGAGCGCACGCATGGACGACCCCCCTAAAGCGCGGCTTCGCCAGCGCAATTGCCTTAAGGGGTAGTTTACAGCCTGCGTCCCGCGGGACAATCACCCCTGACAGGGCCGTTTACCGACATCAAGCCAATCCGCGAGACTCCGACCAGTGAATTGAATGACAGTCGGCGCCGGCTGACATAGATTGCAGAGATGCAACCTATGCATATTCTGCAATTGTTGGTCCTGTTGACGTTGGCGAACGGCACACCCATCGTTGCGAAGAAGATTTTTGGCCCGCGTCTTGCCCGCCCGCTGGATGCCGGTATCATATTCTTTGACGGGCGGCCGGTGTTTGGTCACTCGAAAACCATCCGTGGCATCCTGGCTTCGATCTTCATCACAACAATAAGCGCGCCTCTCATCGGTATGGATCCGACAATTGGCGCCATCGTCGCAAGCACAGCAATGGCGGGCGATTTATTCTCCAGTTTTATCAAGCGCCGCCTGAATTTTCCGCCAAGTAGCCGAGCGCTCGGGCTCGATCAGGTGCCCGAATCCCTTTTTCCGATGTTGGCATGCCGCGATGCACTTTCATTGACAATCGCAGACATCGCGCTTGGCGTAGGCATCTTTTTTATCGGCGAGCTGATTCTTTCCCGCCTTATGTACCTGGTCCATCTGCGCGATAGACCATATTAGCCCGACGTCAGCCGCGCCGAAGGCAATGCAGGGTGATTTCCGGCGGACAGTTCAGACGCACAGCAACGACGCTCGATCCTGCGCCCACAGAGGTGTAGCCGCTCATGTTGTGATACTGCCAGGCACCCGCCCCCATTCGTCGCGGCAAAACCGCCTCCAGCTTGATCGGGATAGATCCAGGGAGACAAAGCTGGCCACCGTGCGTATGACCGCACAGCAACAGATTGAAATTAGCATGGGCAGCCTGGCGATAAATTTCCGGTGTATGAGACAACAGGATCGAGAACTCGTCTTTCGGGATCTGCGACGCGGCCTTTTCGATGTTGTCGACCCTGAAGAAGTGCGCATCGTCAATCCCGGCCAGATAGATGCGCTGATCGCCGCGCGCGATCACTTCGCATTCGTTGAGCAGCATTCGTATGCCCATGGCCTCCATTGCCGGAACCATTTGAATCGTATCGTGGTTGCCGAGCACACCATAGATCGGCGGCTTCAGGTGAGTTCGCACCTTTGTCACACCCTCCAGGGTCGCC
The DNA here is from genome assembly GCA_041495185.1 of Bradyrhizobium sp. Lineage (GTDB taxonomy): Bacteria > Pseudomonadota > Alphaproteobacteria > Rhizobiales > Xanthobacteraceae > Bradyrhizobium. The sequence continues at coordinate 2,669 of JBGQCE010000131.1, read as the reverse complement.
TCGAACGGTCCAAAAGTCTTTCCTCGATAATCTCCGGTTAGAACACACAGATCGTATTGCATGCCGTCGACGAGTTCGATCAGGTGCTGCATGGCAGCTTCACTCATGTCCACATGCATGTCGCTGATATGGAGAATGGAGTAGCCATCGAACAGTGACGGTAACGCAGCGAACTTCAGGTCGTTCCGCTTGACAATGATGCGTTCTGCATTCCGGCGGGCACGCCAATAGAGGCCCGTCAGCTTCAGCGCATTTCGAATGATCGCCGGCGCCGCACGCGAGTTTTCCAGATGAAAGAACGTAAGCCCTTGGCCAAAGACCTGTGCTTCGTGATCGGTCTCGATCCCCAATCGCTGTCTGGCGTGGATCGGCCCGAGACGTTCCTCCAGTTTGCGCAAGAGATCCTTGTCCACGGAATAACTTCCTCCGAAATCGGCTCGATCTTCCATGCGGGCATCAGCCTCTGCCGGACATTACAGAGTATTCCCTTCGATAGGCACAGCGTTTCCGGCATTTTATTTCATCCTTGGAGATGAAGGCGTGCTGTCGCGCTCGCTATTCCCGGCTATACTGGCAACAGCCCGATGCCCCCAGCCGGCGCCCGTTATTGCTTATATCGATGACACTTACCCGTTCATGCTGCCTCAAGAACGCGAACGTTTCGTCGGCGCCTTGCGTGCGGCCGCTTTATTGGAAACTTGAACCCGGGTGTGTTAGTCGAACAGGACTTCGAAAAAGCGAATCACACTGAAGCTCGATCGGCTTTTGGTGCGGCAATGACCGGACCTTCGAGGAGGAGATGCGATGCGGCCCAAATATCAAAATATCCTGGAGACCGTGGGGGACACCCCTGTCGTCAGAATTGGAAAGTTGGCGCCCGAGGGCATCAACCTGTTTGTAAAGATCGAAGCATTCAACCCTCTCGGCTCAGTCAAGGACCGCCTGGCCTTGGGCGTGATTGAAGAGGCTGAGCGGTCGGGCAAGCTTAAGCCCGGCCAGACCGTCATTGAGGCCACCAGTGGCAATACCGGAATCGGTCTTGCCATGGTGTGCGCGCAAAAGGGCTACCCTCTCGTGGTCACGATGGCCGAAACCTTCAGCGTCGAGCGCCGGAAGCTGATGCGCTTTCTTGGTGCGAAAGTAGTGCTGACGCCTGCGGCCGAGCGAGGCATCGGTATGGTCAACAAGGCGAACGAGTTGGCTAAGGCGCATGGCTGGTTTCTGACTCGACAATTCGAGAACGAAGCCAATCCCGATATGCATTCGCGGACCACGGCGCGAGAGATCGTTGAGGCATTCGCTGGCGAGCGTCTTGACTACTGGGTGACAGGCTTCGGAACGGGCGGCACCCTAAAAGGCGTTGCTCGCGTTCTCGCCAAGGAAATGCCGGACACGAAGATTGTCGTTTGCGAGCCGGCCGATGCTCCGATGCTTGCCAGCGGTACGGCTCAGGACAGAAAGCCGGATGGCTCTCCGTCCGCCAGCAACGCCGCGTGGAAACCTCATCCGATGCAGGGCTGGAGTCCCGATTTCATTCCAAAATTGACCGGCGATGCCGTCGAAATGGGCGTTATCGACCGTGTGATCCCTGTATCCGGGCCGGACGCGATGCATTGGAGCAAGCAGTTGGCCCGCAAGGAGGGGATCTTCGTCGGCATCACCGCTGGCGCGACCTTTGCCGGAGCGCTTCAGGTTTGTCGGGAGGCGCCCAAAGGCTCGACGGTGCTTTGTATGTTGCCCGATACCGGAGAGCGCTACCTAAGCACGCCGTTGTTCGCTGACATTCCCGTCGACATGACCGAAGAAGAGTTGAAAATCTCGCAGTCGTCACCGAATTTCCAGTTAGGGGCGAAGGGTTGAAGCCGGCCCTCCTTCAGCCAGCCCATTCGAGGAAATCAACCTGCCACAGTCCCGGCACTCTCGGCACATGCTTTTCCGGCGCACCCGACACGATTCGAACGTTTGGCCTTTGCTTTCGGGCCTTACCGTAGCCCTGCCCGCCCCTTCAGGGCCGTTGCCGAGGCCCGGCCAATCGGCTAAATGAGCCCTCAATGCACCCGTAGCTCAGCTGGATAGAGCGTTGCCCTCCGAAGGCAAAGGTCACACGTTCGAATCGTGTCGGGTGCGCCAACGACCACGCGGCATTTGCGGTTTTGAAGCTGAAACCGGCTTGACCAAGCCGGGGATTTGATTCCGTCGCAAATCGATGGGCTGCAGCCGTACTTCTCGCGCTAACAACGATCGCGCGACCAACAGAAAGCGAAGACTACATGAGCGAGCGACTTGAGACGCTGAAGAAGGCGCGCGAGCGCATGGTCGAGGACCGCGACGCCTTCACAAAAACCCTTGCCGCGCCGTTCGACCGCGACAAGGCGGAGCGGGCGCGGCTCAAATTCATCGAAACCCAGGTGGTGATCGACGCCATCGATCGAGCCATCGCAGGCGAACAGGCCGGGCCCGCCGTCGCGGCGTAGCTCTCCCGCTTACCCCGCCACGGCGGTTCGCCAGCGCGCGTCGCGCAAGGAGGGCCGGCGATGCAGGCGGCGATCGAGCAGGTCGCGCGCCTTTGCCGCCTCGCCGCTCTTCATCAACGCGATCAGAAGCATGTCCTCGATCATTTCCCGTTGGGCGTGGCTGCCGCCTATTCGCACTACCTCACGCGAAGCCGG
>JBGQCE010000130.1:0-7963 GCA_041495185.1 Bradyrhizobium sp. | reverse complement strand
CTGCCGATCAGCGGCCTGGCGCAACATTCGGTGCGGCCGGCACAGTTCATCGGCCTGCATTTTTTCTCTCCTGTCCCGCGCATGCCCCTTTTGGAAATCATTCGCGGCAGGATCACCAGCGATGAAACGCTCGCCACCGCGATGGATTTCGCGCAGGCCATCGGCAAGACCCCGATTGTGGTCAATGATGCGCGCGGCTTTTACACCACCCGCGTCGTGATGGCTTACCAGGCCGAGGCATTCGACATGCTGGCGCAGGGCGTCGCGCCGGATCTCGTCGAGCTGGCTGGCGCTGCGTCCGGCATGCCGGTGCCACCGCTTGCTTTGTCCGACGCGGTGGCGCTCGACCTGATCCATCAGATCAATTTGCAGGCTGCCAGCGACCTTGGCGAGGCCTGGCGGCAGACGCCGGGTTACGCGATGGTTGGACGGCTGGTGGAAGAGCTGGGCCGCAACGGCAAGAAGGCGGGCAAGGGCTTTTACGACTACCACGAAGACGGCAGCAGGCAGCTGTGGCCCGGCCTGCAGGCCATGGCGGCCGGGGGAGCCGTACAACTCGCCAGCGTCGACGACCTGCGCGATCGCTTGCTGGCGGCGCAGGCGCTGGAAACGGTGCGCTGTCTCGAAGAGGGGGTGATCACGGACCCCTCGGAAGCCGATGTCGGCGCGCTTCTCGGCTGGGGCTTTTCGCCTTGGACCGGCGGCCCGCTCTCCTACATCGATGCTCAGGGCCCGGCGGCGTTTGTCGCGCGCTGCGACGAACTGGCCGAGCGCTACGGCAGCAAGCGGTTGCGGCCGCCTGCGACGTTGCGCCGGATCGCCGCGGATGGAGGCACGATCTACGGCACAAACTGGCAACTCGATTGAATGCATATGCGGGTTGGGATTTGGAATGTCCGCTTCTGAGCTTCTGAGAGGCTAAATTCCCTGTTATCTGCCGAGAATTCCCTGATATCGGAAATAATTTCCCTGTTAAATTGCGTAGGGAATTTAGCGAGAAACCCCTGCAGCACAGCGGTTCTTGCTACTAAATTTCCCCTCAAAGCGTCAAAATCGCGAAATACCCTGTTATTTTCCCTGTTAGCAGGGAATTCGCAATGGAGACCGGTTCGTATCTGACTGCGCACACCACCATCCAGCCTTTGCAAACCGCACGTTTCCGATATGACGCCAAATAGGGCGTTTCCGCGGGGATTTTCGGCTACTCATTTCCCGAACTTTGGTCTCTGCAGGCGCTCACGCATTTTAGTGACGATTTTAGTGCCCCGTCTCTGCATCCAATAATTCCGTTCCCGGCGGCCGGTATTGAGCGCGAAGTCCGACCGCACTAGCACCCTTAATTCCAACTTTTGGGCCGCCGTAATTCGGGATTGTGGGCCGGCGCTCCAGCTAGTCCGGAAGCCGGACCAGCCCGACCGCCGCGTTGTTGCGCTTGGGCGACTCCTCCCCCTAAACCGCCGCTGGAGCCCCGGCTCGTTCGTGCCGCTTTTCCTGCCGCCCGGCAGCCGCCTCGTCCACGTCCTCGTACGGCCTCAGGCTGTAGCCATAACGATCCAACTCGCGCAAGAAAAGTTCGCGGCCGAGGCTGGTCTCGCTTTGCCTGGCGCGTTCGACTGCACAAAGAGTTTGCTCGGGCGCGATCTGGCACTCGGCGAGCGACGCGAGCACGCGAACCTGCGTGCTCGGATGCGTGCGTGCGATGCGCTGCAGTAGCTCGATAAAGCGTTCATCGCCGATTAGACCCGCCATGCGGACCGCCAGCTCAGTGCCCGAGGCCTGCAGGTAGCGTGCGATGCGGCTGGTCTCCTCGTCGAACTGGAACTGCAAGTCATTGATGTGGTGGCTGCGCGGGATTAGGTTCAGCGAGATGGAGATACTCTCTGGCGGCAGCTGGAAATGCACGTCCTTCTTCGCCCGGTAGAGGGCGATCTTGCCGGCTGGCAGCTCGAAGATGCCGTCGGAGGCGAGGTCGGTGTGCTCGCCAAGCAGGCCAGTCACCTTAATCCGGTCGTAGGTATAGGCGCGCGAGCGGTAGCCCGGCCCGAAATAACCCGCCGTCAGAATGTGGAAATTGTGGTCGTGACAGACGTCGTACTGGAAACCATTCATCGATCTTTCTAGCGCTGACATCGGCCGCCACACATTGGCGCGCAGGAAATATTGCTCCGATATGTGCAGCAGAAAGACCTGTGAGCCATAGACGTTCTGGCGCTGGAAGTCGGCGACGCTCTTCAGCTCGCTGAAAACCTGCTCAAGGAAAAAATCCTTGTTGTTATTAAGCTTATGCAGATAGGGCGCCGACGCGACTAGGTCGGCCTCTGAGGCGAGGTCGTATTTGGCGTGCGCTAGGTGGTCGACATATTGCTCGAGCGACCAAGCCTCGCTGTCTTCGGGGATGTCGATCGCGATAGGCATCTCAGTGCACTCCTGCTTGCTCGCCGCGCTCGGTCAGCGCGTCAAGGATGGCGCTTCCGCCCATCGACAGCAGCCGGTTGGACGACTCGATTGCATCGTGCAGATGGCGGAACGCATCCGGGTGCTGTTCGACCAGCATCGACTGGATCGCCAGCAGCCGGATCTGCGTGTTCCTGTCGGCTACCAAACGCTCGTAGATCGGATCGGGGACCGGTTTGCCCATCTTATGAGCGATCTCGATGATGTTCTGTAGGCGCGAGGCGCTGAGCGCCGCAAGCTCGGCATATACCGACCTCCGCTGTTCGTCGAAGGTCCAATAGAGCTCAACGTCATGCGCATGCACGGTGACGAATTCGAGAATCATCGCCGCGTTAATCGAGACGATGTCGATCAGGCCATGGCCGTCCGCCACCTCGACCACGTCGCCGTCGCGGAGTATGCGCATCGGCAATTCTTCAAGCAGAACGTTCGGCTGGAAATCGTTGATGTTGGCGTCGGTGGGCGCGCGCAGGATGCGCACCGTCGCCGCGCCCGGGCCGCGGAGGCGCACGATCTGTCGCTCGCCCAACCATTTAACCCGCTTCGATTGGCCGTTGAAGGGCGGCGCCAGCCGCACCGTGTATTCAAAGTCGATGGTGTTGATCAGCGTGAAACTGACCTGGCCGGCGGCGCGGCGCACGATGTGCTCGGGGTTGTCCGCGATCGCGCCAAGCTCCGCATAGAGGAAATCGAGCACGAAGCTGCCTGATGTGTGGTCGTCGAACGCCGCCCGCACGGCGGCAAAATCCTGCGCGTCGTGCAGCCTGTCGGAAAAGGCCGCGATCGAATAGGCAATGTCGACCATGCCTGGCTTGCTCTGTCCGCCTCGCGCGGCAGCGATCCCGCTTGCTGGAAGGCAGCTCGCTCACATTACAAAAATCTCGATAATGACAAAGATCACAGCCCCAGTGCAGTCTGCATCGGCGCGCGGCGCGCCGTTGGTGCCGACGCCGCGCATTCCGACCGCCTCGTTGAGGCTGCGGATGTTCCGAAACTGGCCGAGGAAAGTGTCGCGCTTGCTGCTGACGTAGGACTGCAGCTCTTCATATTCCGACTTCGCCGCCTTCTGGTCGCCGCTCGTGTGAAGGCCGTGCACCTTCACCACTCGCTGCGCCACCTCCTTGGCAAGCGAGAGCTGCTCGCTGCTGACTTCAATGATCTCGTATTTAGTGCTTGGCTTAAAAGTTACGATAGGCGAGCAGTTATCGGCCTTCAGCTTCTCCTGGGGGTGCCCTATGTCTATGTAGCCCTTGATCGATTCGTATTTCTTGATCAGCTGATCAATCGATGAGAACTGTTTCTTCGACAACGCTTTTTCCGGCTCGAACTCAACATCGACAGATTTTCCGAAGAACAGGCCTTCATCGGCACAAGATGCACTGATAGTGATTTTGGGCTGCTCCATTGCGAGCGCCAGTGAGATGAATGAACGGATGTCGGTTGCAGAAGCGGAGGCTACCATCTTAACACCTCGCATAATTGGGAAATGCTTCCTATAGTGAAGCGAGCGAAGGCCCCTCCCTCGCGGAGCCGGTTGTGTTGGACCAAAATTAATGACCTAAAGTTGTGTCGATTTTATGACGCGCGCGGCCGCACGCTGACGCTTCCCTTATTTTTTTTCAGCGCCCCGACCTTCAAGCACTTAGCTGCCGTTTTACCAAGTAATCCTTGCTCGAGATTTCCCTTTGAACACGGCCGGCACACATTACGACCGCGCTGATAAACCACCTGGCTCCGTCGTAAATTCGTTTATCGCTCGGCTGGAGATCATGGCTGTGTATTCTTGACGGGAGGCTAGTACGGCTTCCTTTCAGATGTAATCCGTTGCGGTCACTCCCGCACAATAGCGACTAGCCAAAGCAACTCGGCGACGCCGCGGACCTCGCGTTTGTTCGCGCTTCAGTCTTGTGAGAGAGCGAAGAAGCGCAACGTGTTGGTCGGACTGCGGCACGCCGCGCGCTTTATGCAAACTGCATAGGTTTGCAGCAAAAGCTTATCAGTCCGAAGTGGGTGGCAGCAGATGCACCTTCTTGCCGCTTGGCAATCCCACCACCCGCATTTTGGCATCGGCAGGGCCGACGCCGGGATAACCGGGCGTGGTGATTGTCGCAGTGGGCGGGAATTGCGGCGCGGCCGGAGCCGGCGCGGGTGGTGAGGTTTGCGCGTACGCTGCCGTGCCGATGATCAACGCTGCGCTGGTGCCGAGTGCGATGCGAGACCGTAATGTTACTTGAGCCATGCTTTTCACCCTAAAGGCTAATATTCCCCAGACGGCTGATGCCAGGGTAAACCATTTTAGCGTGCGACGGCAATGCATTGCCGTTTCTTTTGCGGCGTTGAGGCCGATCCGGTGTCAATGTGTGGCTCAATGCGGCCTTGGAGTTGCCGCGAGGTGCCCTGGCTTGCAAGACAAGCGAAGTGGCCAAATCTGGCGCGGGTGCTCGCTACTTTTGGGCTATCGTCGCCGTGGACTAAACTAAACAGTTTTGTCAGCTTGCCCTCCATCTTTGGCTGCGCGACCATAGGCTGAGGTCACAAGGTTGCGGCCCCAATGTGGCCGAAAATCCAAAAAAGGGGAGGGACTAATGATCAGGACCGGCAAGATAATCACCGCTGGGTTCATGGCTGCGGTGCTGGCGCTTGCGGCGGGAGCCGCGAACGCCAAGGACAAGGTGAAAGTCGGTTTCATCGGCCCGCTGACCGGCGGCGTCTCGGTCAACGGCATTGGCGGACGCAATTCGGCCGATCTCGCGGTCAAGCTGCGCAACGCGGATGCCAAGGCGAAATACGAATACGAGCTGGTGGTGCTCGACGACGAGTGCAAGCCGAACGTGGCGGTTCAGGTCGCCACCAAAATGGCGGCCGATAAGGACATCATCGCCGCCGCCACTCATTATTGTTCAGCGACTGCGATCGCGACCGTCGACACTTATCACAAGTTTGGATTTCCGGTGATCGTCTGGGGCGCCGTGCTGCCCGACATCACCTATCGCAACAAATACGCGGAGGTTCACCGCGTCAATGGCACGATGATCAACCAGAACGACGCCAATGCGGAATTGATCTCGAATCTCGGCTACAAGACCATCGCTGTGATTCACGACACCACCGATTACGGCAAAGGGCATAACGAATATTTCAGCAAGGCGCTGGCTAAAATCGGCAAAGCGAAGATTGTCGGAACGTTTGGCGTGACAGCCGAACAGCAGGACTTCACCGCCGAGCTCACGCAAATCAAGTCGCTCAATCCTGAGGTGATCTATTTCGGCGGGCTGACCCCGATTGGTGTCCGCATCCGCTCGCAAATGGACAAACTCGGAATTAAGGCTGTGTTCGACGCGACTTCTGGCATTGTATCCGACGCCTATATCCAAGGGCTTGGGCAACTGGCCGAAGGCACGCTTGCCTTCCGCGAAGGCGCGCCGACCGAGAAGTTGCCGGGCGGCAAATTCTTCATGGAAAAATACAACGCCCAGAAATATGACAACCCGCCCGAGGCCTATGGCGCCTTCGCCTATGCGGCGATGGACATGATCCTAAATACCATCGAGAAGGTAGGTCCCGACCGCAAGAAGGTCATAGACGACCTCGGCAATGTGCAAGACCGCGATTCGATCGTCGGAAAAATCACCTTCGACGACCACGGCCAGAATACCGTGGCCGTGATCACTAAATACGTGATACAGGACGGCAAGTTCGTCGAGTGGGACGAAAGCGAATACGCCAGCGGCAAGCGCAAGTTGCCCGGGCAGAAATAGAGTTACGAGCGAGGCGGGGCCCCACGTGGCCTCGCCTCGCTATCTACTGATAGTAGCCAAGACGACATCATGGATGTGGGGCTGTTCACTCAATACGTCATGAACGGGCTGATGCTCGGCATGATGTATGCGCTCGTCGCCGTCGGCTTCACGTTGTTCTTTGGCGTCCTCGACATTATCAAGTTTTCGCACGGCGATGTGGTCACTGTCGGCGCGTTTGCGGAGCTCGCGACCTTCGCCGGTCTGAATGCGCTTGGTTTCAAATCCCAGTGGCTCGATCTCGTCGTCATGATCGTGATTGCGACGCTAGCGATGGCTGTACTCGGTATGCTGATCGCGCGGTATCTCGTGATGCCGCTGCGCTCGGCGCCGGCGCTCAACACACTGTTGATCACCCTGATGCTCGGCACGGTGCTGCGCGAATCCGTGCGGCTGTTCTATCCGCAGGGCGCCAATCCGAAACCATTCCCGGCCCTGTTGCCGCGCAGCTCGATTGACCTCGGCAGTTTTAATCTGCGGCTCGACAATGTGCTGATGCTCGCGGCCGGCGTCGCGGTGATCGTCGGCCTGCAATTTCTGCTCAACCGTACCAAGCTTGGACTGGCGATTCGCGCCGTTGCGCAAGATGAGGAGACGGCGCGCACGATGGGCGTCAATTTCACCGCCATCGTGCTTATAACCTTCGCGATAGGTTCGGGCCTTGCCGCCTTCGCGGGGGTGATGAACGGTCTGTACTACAACGAGATCAACTTCGGCATTGGCCTCTATCTCGGCGTGATCGGCTTTTCCGCCGCGATCGTCGGCGGGCTCGGCAGCATCTATGGGGCAATTCTCGGTGGCTTTCTGTTCGCCGGATTGCAGACCATCGGTACCGTGCTTTTGCCCTTCGCTAGCGCCTATAAGGACGTCTTCGCCTTTGCTGTCGTTATCGCCATTATGGCCTGGCGCCCAACCGGGCTGATTCGGGAAAAGATCAGTGAGCGGGTGTGAGCCGATGGCCGGCGAGGCGGAAAAGACACATGCGGCGTTGTGGCCCGGCCTGATCGCGCTGGCCGCCGCGACCGGGTATCTGATCGCACTACTCGCCGCGGAAAATCAGGCGCTCATCATTTCCCTGCTTACGGCGGGCATTGCCGCCGTTATTGCCGCGGCATGGTTGCGGCTGCTCAATCACGCCAGCCGTTCCTTCGAGGATCACGAGGATGTGCTTGGCGGCTTCGCGATCCTGGCGGCTTTCACGGTCGCCGTCTTCTTTCACGAGGACCATTTTGTTCTGCTGCTGGTCACCACGGTGCTGCTCTACACCGTAGCGACGCTCGGCTTGAACATTCAGTTCGGCTATGCCGGTGTGTTGAATTTCGCCGGCGCGTCCTTTTTCGGCATCGGCGCCTACACATCGGCCGTTCTCAACGCCCATACGGCATTGCCTCATCTTATCGTTCTGGCGATCGGCGGCCTGCTCGCCGCTCTGATCGGCTCGCTGCTGCTGCTGCCGGTGTTGCGCACACGTGGACATTACGCAGCCGTCGTCACGATCGCCTTTGCGCTGCTGTTCAAGACCTTTCTCGAGGTCAACGACGTTCTCGGCGGGCCACAGGGCTTGCAGGTGCCGGGCATGAAAATTCTCGGCTGGACATTCAACGATAATGTGTCGATCGGAAAGATCGCGCTGTCATTCTACATGAACTATTTTATCGTCAGCCTGTTGCTGCTGATTGGTGCGTTCATCGTCGTGCGGCGGCTCGAACGAT
>JBGQCE010000129.1:0-8016 GCA_041495185.1 Bradyrhizobium sp. | reverse complement strand
GTGCGCGAACGCGACGGCCTGGCGATGTCGTCGCGCAACGTCTTTCTGTCGCCGGAAGAACGCCGCGCGGCGCCGGCGCTGTACCGCGCGATGAAGGAAAGCGCCAACCGTTTGCGTGCGGGCGACGACATCAAGGCTGCGATGGCCGGTGGCGCTGAAATCATCGTGAGCGCCGGTCTTATCCTCGACTATTTCGAGGCCCGGCACGCCAACACGCTGGCGCCCATCGCCTCGGTGAAGGATGGGCCGGTCCGAATTCTGGTCGCGGCCAGAATCGGAACAACACGCCTGATCGATAATGTGGCGGTGTAGAGCCGCCCGGCTCTAAAGCAGCCCGAGTTCGCGCAGCTCGCGGCGCAACGGCTCGGGCATCGCGGCAACGCCCGCACCCGCCGATTTCAGATCCGGCGGGGCATCTTTTGCGGCGAAATAGCGCCAGCCCTGGAACGCCCGCATCGGCCGCGGCAACACCGGGATCACCTTGGGCCGCATCACCAGCCGGCATCGTCCGATCCCGTCGCGATCCCGGAACGGCTCGATCGCGATGATTTTCTCGCGGGCCGCGATTTCACCCCGGATCACCCAGTAGAGCGAACCGCCCGCGAGAATTTCCGCGGCGCGCTTCGGCGTCATCCGCGTGATGTGAATATGATGAAGCGGCAGACCCTTTTTCTTTGCGGTCTGCATGCGCTCCGCCACCCAGCCCTTGAGCTCTTTTACGGACTCGCAGCCAACGGCAAGCTTGATGAGATGAAGCGGCATGGTGGCAACGTTAGCGATCAGCTGCAGACTTTGAAAGGATCAATCATTCGCCGCTGCAGGCGAGGCCGCAGCGGGAGCCGGCGCCGCTGGCGCAAGCTGAACCGGCGCGGGCTTCGGCGTTGATTTCGGCGCAGCCTGCTTCCTGGCCGCTGCCAGCGCCGGGCGCGGTGACGGCAATGGCGCATTCGCGACCGGCGGTGATGCCGGTGCGCGCGGCGCGGGCGGCGTTGCCACGCCCGGCTCCGGCGTCATGATGCTGACAGGCGGGGTCGAGGCCGCGGTGGGGAACTCCGCATTGGTGGGTTTGCCCAACGGCGTCGATGGCGGAAGGGTCGCGACCGGCGCGGAGGCTGCGGACGCTGCGGGCGCATTCCACAGCGGCGCGTAATGGGCAATCAGGACGTCATAGACCCGCTCATCCATGTTGGTCGCGATCTGGTGGCTATCCGTCAGCGCCCGGAAAGCCGAGCACGCCAACGGCGTGCAATGGTCGCGGGTGAGCAGCACATACGCCATCAGCCCATAACGGTCGCGTTCGACGGCGCGGCGCAACGTTTGCAGTTCGGGTGTCAGGTTTTTGTTCGCGGCGGCGACATCGCCGAACGACGTCAGGCGCGCGATCTGGGACGCCGCATAGGACAGCGCCGCGGCGGCAGATTCGGGCGAGCCGAACAATGCCTTTTCGCACGCTGTCAAAACGGCCTCCCCCGCCAGATCGTCGATACACGCCAATGCCGGCAGCGCAGCCATCGTCGGCTGAGGGGATCGGCTCTCGGTGGATGCGGTTTGGCCGCCCGGACCGAACCCGCGAATGGTGGCGGCCACCGCGATCCCGATCGCCAGCAGCGTGATGACAGTCAGTGCGCCATTGGCGACCGATTTTTCGGCGCGCAACAGCGTGATGAGAACGATGATCCCGAAGAATCCGGCCGCGGCCGATGTCAGCCACACCGGAAAGGCCGGCGAACGCCAGAGTTGGTCGAGCGATGTAGCCCAGGCCCAGTTCATGCGCGATGTCCCTCAACGCAGCATAAAGCGCATTCAGCCAAAGTGAATGCCGAATCTTTACGTACTCAGCTTCTCGCAGAAAGTTTACGCGAACGGGGCCTTTTGACGGCGGGCGAAACCGGTTCCGCTTTGCCCGGCCGTGCAATCTCTTCAGGAAATGTCGAGCTGACTTTCCTTGGCCACCCGTTCGAAAGCTTCGATCGAGCTTTTGATCCGATACTGGCAGTCATCGCCATCGGTCGGCAGCAGCCGGATCACCTCATAGGTGCCGCTGGCGGCCGGACGGGCGACATTGCTGGCAGTAAAATAGACGGTCTCTCCAACGGTGAATTTATGCTTCAACGCCCTCTCCATCACGCAAAAAACGTCGGCCGCGCCTACGGTCCCGCTTGCCTCGGCTGACTGAAAACCCGGGCGCTATATAGCACAGCGCCGGCCGCATTGGCCAGTTACATCAGGACATGGCAAATCCGCGGATTTTGCAGGCATTTCAGTACGATAAACGTCGTTTCGGCGGTTCCGGCCGAATCTGTCGGCGTCGTCCGGAACCGTCGCCCGCGGGCCTTTAGGCCGCATGCGGGAGCTTGCCGTTCGGACTGGCGTGATCCACGGCCGTGGGAAGGGCTTGCGCCAAAACCTTGCCGAGTTGATCGACCGGAATATTGAATCGCGTGGCCAATTGCTTGACGGTGTCGCTGCCCAGCACCTGCTGCAGCTGCTCGGCCGTAATCGGCAGGTTCTGACCGGTTCCGATCCAGGATTTGACCTGATCGCCGAGGCCTGCCTGCTGCAACTTGGCGATGATCGCGTTCAGCCCGCCCTGGCCGCCCTTGCCCAGCACTTCACTCAGCACGACCGGAAGCACAGCCCCTTCAAGCTGGCTGAGCGCGCCCTTGAACGCTGGCGAATTTTCCAATGAATCGAGGATTCCCATGGCCAAACCCGTTCGTCAGATGCGGTTTCCAGATTCAGACCGCTTTCGCAAGGATCCGTCAAGCCGCGATTGCGACCGGCGTTGAGCTCGGAACTCACACCGTCTCGAACTTCTCGATCACGAGAGTTTCGGCAAGGCCCGCGCTGGTCCATTGCTGAAAGGCCGGCAGCGCCATCATCGTATCCATGTAGGCCCTCACTTCCGGCTCAACCGGAATCGCATAGGTGCGAAAGCGATGCACCACCGGCCCAAACATGGCGTCCGCGCCGCCAAAAGATCCGAACAGGAACGGCCCGGACTTTGCGTAGCGCGCGCGGCACTCGTTCCAGATTTGCTGAACGCGCGCGATGTCGGCGCGCGCGTCTGCCGACAGCGCGATCGCGCCGACCGGCCGATGCAGGTTCATGCCGCATTCGTTGCGCAAAGCCGGAAAGCCCGAATGCATCTCCGCCGAAATCGAACGCGCGTGAGCCCGCCAGGCGCGGTCTTCCGGCCACAGCCGCGCGTCGGGAAACCGTTCGGCTGCATATTCGATGATGGCCAGCGAATCCCAGATCGTGACGTCGCCATCGATCAGCGCCGGTACCTTGCCCGAATGCGTGAAATCGAGAATCCGCGCTTTGTCGGCGGCGCCGGTATAGAGCGGGATGAAGACCTCGTCGAAGGCGATGTTGCTGGCCCGCAGCGCCAGCCACGGCCGCATCGACCACGATGAATAGTTCTTGTTGCCGATTACGAGCTTCAACGTCATACCAAAAATCCTTGTTGGCCTGTCATTCTGCCATGGCGTGCGCTCAGCGTTCAACCTGCGCATAAATCATTGTGCCGGTTGCCGCGATTAAACACGCATGGCAGCATCCGCAAACCGTGAGGGATGCAACATGGGTGCATATTCGGTCGATATCCTGGCGATCGGCTTCTTCATTCTGGAATGGGCGGTATACGCCGTCACGCTGGAACATACCGCGTACGGCCGCGACAGCCTGTCCGCCCGCATGCATGCCTACCGCGAGATCTGGATGCGGCGGCTGCTCGACCGCGAGACCCGCATGGTCGACATGCAGATCATGGCGGCGCTGCAAAACGGCACGGCCTTCTTTGCCTCCACCAGCCTGCTCGCGGTCGGCGGCGCGCTGGCGCTGCTGCGGTCGACCAACGAAGCATTGGCCGTCTTTGCTGCCCTGCCGATCGATCTCAGCCCCTCGCCGGCGCTTTGGGAAATCAAATGCGTCGGACTGATCCTGATTTTCATCTACGCCTTCTTCAAATTTGCCTGGTCATACCGTCTGTTCAATTACGTCGCCATCCTGCTCGGGGCGATGCCGCCGGCCCAACAACGCGACACGCCAGAGGCGGAAGCGCATGTCATCAGGACGACAAGATTGTTCGAAACGGCGGGCCGGCACTTCAACCGCGGCCAGCGCGCGTTCTTCTTCGCGCTGGGCTATCTCGGCTGGTTCGTCAGCCCCTGGTTGCTGTTCGTGACGACGGCGGCGGTCGTGATCGTCACCTGGCGCAGGCAATTCGCCTCGAACGCCTGGCGCGCGATGGGGAGCTAGGTTAGCCCGCGAAATCCTGCGGCGTGAAGCTTAAGTCGAGCACTTTCCATTCGCCGTACCTGTCCGCGGGCAACATCGCGTAGGGCTGACAGGCTTCCAGCGCCGCGATGGCGCCTTGCATCAGGACAGGTCCCTTTGCCGACGCGCTGGCCTCGATCAGGATTGGCTCCGCCGCAAGCTTGCCTTCAAGCGTCATGAGCACCCGCAGCGTGATCTTGAGCTTGTCGGAGGAAGCGATCGATCCCGGCAGCTTCGAGCATTTTTTCAAATGGCGTCGAAACTCGTTGACGAGACTGGAGTCGATGTCGGCGGTTTTCGACGCCGGGCCGTCGAAGTCGTCGCCGGATTTCGCTTTGGGCTGATCCGGGGGTAGCTCCGGTGGCAGGCCCAGCATCACGTGATATTTGATGGAGAGATCGGGCTCCGGAGGGATGAAGCCGGGCACCGGGGATGTCGACGGCGGCGGCTGGGCACTCGCCTGTTGCCTGACGGGACGTGGTGTCGACAGCGCCGCCTGCTGCTGCGGCCGCCCCGCCGCCGGTTCGGGTGGACTCGAGGCCGTGGTTTTCGAGGAAAGGTCGAAGGCGTCGGAAGACTGCGCTTTCGGCGGCTCTTCCTTCCTGGGGGGCGGCGTGGCCTCATCAGGCGAAACAAGGTCGACCGTAATCGGCTCGGCCGTGACCGAACCGAACGGATGCACCTCGGCGAAGATCAGAACCATCGTCAGAGCCGACAGATGGCCGATAGCCGATGCTGCGATGCCTGAACGTATGAACCGCCGTGGTTCCACCGTACTCAATCAACGTTATCGAAGCCGCTCCCGGCGCCCTGCCCGCCAGCATAGCGTGCAAACCAACAGCCTCAATCCCATTTCGGCGCAAAACCGAAATCGGTGAGCCGGCCCTTGGTGCTTCCCATCCCGGAGATCTCTTGCATCTCGTCATCGGACAATTCGAAGTCGAAGATGTCGATGTTCTCCGACAGCCGTTCGATCCGCGACGTCCGCGGTATCGCGGAAACATTCTGCTGCACCAGCCAGCGCAGGCAAATCTGGGCCGCGGTCTTGCGGTATGTCCGCCCGATCCGCGCCAGCGTCTGGTCGCTCTTGATGCGGCCCTTCGCCACCGGACTATAGGCGACCAGCGCCATGCCGTGTCGCGCGCAGGCTTCCCTCACCTTGGTCTGATCGAGATAGGGATGGTATTCGACCTGATCGCACACCAGCGGCTCCGGGCATGCCGCGACCGCCTCATCGATCAAGGCCACGGTGAAATTCGAGACGCCGATGTGCCTGACCATGCCGAGCTTCTTGACATGCGCCAGCGCGCCCAACGTCTCCGCAAGCGGCACCTGCGGATTGGGCCAGTGCAGCAGCAACAGATCGACTTCGGAAAGCCGCAGCCTGGCCAGGCTCTCCCTGGTGGATCGCTCGAGATCGTTTGGCGCGAAATGCGTGGTCCAGATTTTGGTGGTCACGAACACATCGTCGCGCCTGACGCCGGAAGCGCGCAGGCCTTCACCGATCTCGCGTTCGTTCTCATAGATCTGTGCGGTGTCGATGTGGCAGTAGCCGAGCTTCAGCGCCTGTTCGACCAGACGGGCGCAGGTTCGCCCGCGCAGCTCCCAGGTGCCGAGCCCGATCGCGGGAATTCTGGCGCCGTTGGCCTCGACGAATTGCATCAGCGGGCTCTCTGACCAAGCAAGCCCCATTATGTCCTGCCGGCATCACGCTGCCAACCAAGCGCCGTGAGGGGATCAGGCCCTGGTCAAAGCGGCAAAAACGGTCTCCGGGGCGTGTGCGATCACCGCGAGAAGCGCCCGCGCCGGCCCGCGCGGCATGCGCTTGCCCTGCTCCCAGTTTCGGATGGTCTCGACCGGTACGCGCAGCCGCGCGGCGAATTCCTGCTGCGTCAGGCGCGCGCGCTTGCGAAGGTCGCGCACTGCCGGAGGCGTCGCCGTCTCTTCCGGCGCGACAGAAGTCGTCGGCACAAGCGGAAACTCCCGCCCGTCCCGCAGTTCGACGATCCGTCCGTCCGCTTTCAGCCGCAAGCGCTGCATGCCCGACTCAATTTCAGAGCGCGATCCGGGACGCAAAACCGGACTCCACTTTTGCTGATCGCGCGCCCGGATGGTCGTCGATGCGCGTTAAGGTTTGATTAACGATGAACAGTCCCGGCGGATCGGGCTAAGTGTTTGTTTGACGCGTTTTCTTCACGCGAACCGGTACCCACTTCGCTTGAAAACGCTTTATTTCAGCCCGAACCATAGCGTCGCGATGCCGAGAAACGAGAAGAAGCCGACCACATCGGTGATCGTCGTGACGAACGTGCCCGACGCCACGGCCGGGTCCGCGCGCACCCGTTCCAGCACCATCGGGATCAGAATGCCACCGAGCGCGCCGGCAACGAGGTTGCAGATGATCGCGAGCCCAATCACCACGCCAAGCCCGGGGATCTTGAACCAGGCCACCGCGGCAATGCCGGTGATGACAGCAAATGCGAGGCCGTTAACAAGGCCGACCAGGCCCTCGCGCATGACCACGCGAAACGCGTTGTTGGAGCCGAGTTCGCGGGTGGCCAAAGCGCGCACCGCGACTGTCATGGTCTGGGTCGCGGCATTGCCGCCCTGGCTGGCGACGATCGGCGCCAGCACCGCCAGCGCCACCATCTTTTCCAGCTGACCCTCGAACAGACCGAGCACCGAGGATGCCAGAAAGGCGGTGGCGAGATTGACCAAGAGCCAGTTGAAGCGGCCCTTGGCGATGGTCCAGACGCTGTCGGACAATTCTTCGTCTGACGTGACGCCGCCCAGCGCCTTGAGGTCCTCGTCGGCCTCTTCCTCGATCACATCGACCACGTCGTCGACGGTGATGACGCCGACCAGCCGGTTCTCGGTATCGACGACGGGAGCCGCGACCAGATTGTATTTGCCGAACAGCCGCGCCACCTCCTCCTGATCGTCCATGACCGAGACGCAGCGGCGCTCTTCATCGATCAGGTCGGCGAGCGGCACAGGCCTGCGCGAACGCAACAGCGCATCCAGCGGCACCGCGCCCTGCCAGTGCTGCGCGCTGTCGACCGCATAGATTTCGTAAAACCGATCCGGCAGGTTCGGCGTGTCGCGCATGTAGTCAATCGCCTGGCCCGCGGTCCAGTCCGGCGGCACCGCGATGAATTCGGTCTGCATCCGCCGTCCGGCGGAATTTTCCGGATAGTCCAGACTGCGCTCGAGCGCGTCGCGCTCCGATCGCGGCAGCTTCTCGAGGATTTCTTCCTGGTCTTCCTCGTCGAGGCCCTCGAGCAATTCGACGGCGTCGTCGGATTCCAGTTCGCGAACGCCCTCCGCGACGGTCTCGGGTTCGAGTTCCTCGAGGATTTCCTCGCGGACGGTATCGTCGACTTCGTTCAGCGCCGAGAAGTCGAAATCCGTACCCGTCAGCTCCACCAGGCTGACGCGGTCGTCCGGCTCCAGCGCCGCGATCAGATCGCCGAGATCGGCCTCATGCAGTTCGGCGACGACCGCGCGCAGAAATGGAGTCCCGCAGGCATGGATCGCGCGCGCGATTTCCTCGACGAATTCGTGGCGAACTTCGCCATTTTCGTCGCGCATCGGGAGACGGTCGAGTACCGATGCCTGGGCGGATTGGGCAACGTCAATATCTTCGGCCATGCCGCGCGCTCCGCCGGTTTGACAGAATTGCTCAACTCGTCTGAGTTGTCGGGTCTGGCATTACCCAATAGGCGACACCAAGCG
>JBGQCE010000128.1:0-8021 GCA_041495185.1 Bradyrhizobium sp. | reverse complement strand
CGGCCCCGTGGCGCATGCTAAACCTCGCGCGTTCGATGCGCTCCGCCCTGGATCGCGCATAGCCTGTTGAGTTTCATGAGCCATCCAGTGTCCTTCACAACCGCCCGCGACCCGCTGCCCGATCACGAACAGAAGCAGGCCGCGCTCAGCTATCTCAGCGAGGCCTGGGCGGAAGCGCGGCATGATGGCGTCGACGGCGATTGCCTGGCGCAGGCCAGCCTGTTCGCAGCGTTCGCCGAACTGGTCGGAACCTACGGCGAAGACGCGGTGGCGAAATTCGTGGAAGGCCTCCCCGTGCGCGTCCGCAATGGCGAGTTTTCGACCACGCTCGCGAAGCAGTAAGTTTGCTCCGCTGTCATCGCCCGGCTTGACCGGGCGACCCAGTATTCCGAGCTTTCGCATTTTAACGGCGCCGCCGCGGCGTACTGGATCACCCGCTTTCGCGGGTGATGACGAAGAATCACGCCTTCAGCGTCTCCAGAAACCGCACCGGCTCGCCGGTCGACGGCGTCGTCAACTCGCCCTGCCACATCACCCGCCGCCCGCGCACGAAGGTGCCGACCGGCCAGCCGGTGACACGCAGACCGTCATAGGGCGTCCAGCCCGCGCGGGACGCCACCCATTTGTCGGTGATGGTCTCACTGCGCTTGAGGTCGACCACCGTAAAGTCCGCGTCGTAGCCTGCCGCGATCCGTCCCTTGCATGCGATGTTGAACAGTCGCGCGGGACCTGCGCTGGTGAGATCGACGAAGCGCGCCAGCGACAATCGCCCGGCATTGACGTGATCGAGCATCAAGGGCACCAGCGTCTGTACCCCGGTCATGCCCGACGGCGATGCCGGATAGGTTTTGGCTTTTTCCTCCAGCGTATGCGGGGCGTGATCGGAGCCGAGCACATCGACGATGCCCTGCTCGATGCCGCGCCAGATGCCGGCGCGGTGATCGGCCGAGCGCACCGGCGGATTCATCTGCGCGCGGGTGCCGAGCCGCTCATAGCATTCGGGAGCTGCCAGCGTGAGATGATGCGGCGTCGCCTCGCAGGAGGCGACATCCTTGTGATCCCGAAGGAATTCGATCTCCTCCTTGGTCGAGATATGCAGCACATGAATGCGCTTTCCGGTCTCATGGGCGAGTTTGACGAGGCGCTGGGTCGCCAACAGCGCCGCGGTCTCGTCGCGCCACACCGGGTGAGATCGCGGATCGCCTTCGACGCGTAACCCCTTGCGATCGTTGAGCCGGTACTCATCCTCGGCATGAAAGGCGGCGCGGCGCCGGATCACGTTGAAAATCCGGCGCAGGCTTTCGTCGTCCTCGACCAGTAGCGCGCCCGTCGACGAGCCGATGAACACCTTGACGCCGGCGCAGCCCGGCGCGCGTTCCAGCTCCGGCAGATCCTGCACGTTGTCGCGGGTGCCGCCGATGAAAAAAGCGAAATCGCAATGCATGCGGTGCCGGCCGCGCTTCACCTTGCCGGTGAAGGTCTGCTCGGAAACGGTCAGGGGATCGGTGTTCGGCATTTCGAACACGGCCGTTACCCCGCCCATCACAGCGCTGCGGGAACCGGTTTCCAGGTCTTCCTTGTGGGTCAGGCCCGGCTCGCGAAAATGGACCTGCGTATCGATCACGCCGGGCAGGATGTGCAGACCCTTGCAATCGATCACCTCAGTGGCCGAAGCCTGTCCAAGGGAGCCGATTTCAGCGATACGGCCGTTGGTAATGGCGATGTCGCGCACGCCCTCGCCGTCCTGATTGACCACGGTGCCAGATTTTAGAATGGTATCAAATCGTTGACTCATGATTCCTCAGTGCCCGCTTTACGTAACTTGGTGTCGCGGGGCCTTGTTCCCAATACCTTAGCGTCTTAGGTTGCCGTGTGATATCCGGCACCTGCGTTTCCCCAAGAACTTTGCCAGAGAACTCCTTATGAAAGCAGCGTTTCTTCCCGACCGGGGCGTGGTCAAGGTCAGCGGCGACGATGCCCGCGACTTTCTCAACGGCCTCGTCACCACGGACGCGACGCTGCTTCGCCCTGGCCTCGGCCGGTTCGGGGCGTTGCTGACGCCGCAAGGCAAGATCATCGTGGATTTCCTGATCACCGAAGCGCCTTCCGGCCATGGCGGCGGGTTCCTGATCGACTGCCCTCGCGCGCTGGCGCAAGCTCTCGCCGACAAGCTCGGTTTTTACAAGCTGCGCGCCAAGGTCGCGGTCGAAAACCTCTCGGACAGCCTCGGTGTGCTCGCCGCATGGGATGGCGATCTTGCCATCAAGCCGGACCTTGCGTTCGCCGATCCGCGCAGCGCCGCGCTCGGCTGGCGGATTCTTGTTCCGGCCGAGCTCGCGCAAAAGGTCGCCGACCTCATTGGCGCGGATCTGGGCGACAGCTCGGCCTATGACGCGCATCGCATTGCGTCCGGGGTTCCGCGCGGCGGCCTCGACTTCATGTATGGCGACGCGTTTCCGCACGAAACCAACATGGACCGCCTGCACGGCGTCGATTTCGACAAGGGCTGTTATGTCGGACAGGAGGTGGTGTCGCGGATGCAGCATCGCGGCACTGCGCGCACCCGAACCGTACGGGTCATTCTTGACGACTTTTCGCCGGAACCGGGCACGGCCATTCTTGCCGGCGACAAGCCGGTGGGCACCATGGGCTCGACGGCAGGTCATAACGGTCTCGCGCTGATCAGGACCGATCGTGCCGCCGACGCGCTTGACGCAGGTTCGCCGCTGACGGCAGGCGGCCTCACCATCCGCCTTGCCGACCCGGACGATCTGCGTTCCCGGCCGACGCAGACGGTCGCATGAGCCGGTCAGCGCGCCTGCATGCCGATGGCCTGACGCGGTGCCCGTGGCCCGGCGAAGATCCGTTTTATATGGCCTATCACGACACCGAATGGGGCGTGCCGGAATATGACGACCGCGCGCTGTATGAAAAACTCATCCTCGACGGTTTCCAGGCCGGGCTGTCGTGGATCACGATTTTGCGCAAGCGCGACAATTTCCGCCGCGCTTTCGACGATTTCGAACCTTCGAAGATCGCGCGCTACAACGCCAAGAAGGTCCATGCGCTGATGAACGACGCGGGCATCGTCCGCAATCGCGCCAAGATCGAGGGCGCGGTCGCAAGCGCGAAATCCTATCTCAAGATCATGGAAGACGGCCCCGGCTTTTCGAAATTGCTGTGGGATTTCGTCGATGGCAAGCCGAAGATCAACAAATTCAAGACCACCGCCAGCGTGCCGGCATCGACGCCGCTTTCGATCAAGATGTCTGGGGAATTGGCGGGGCGCGGATTCAAATTCGTCGGCCCGACCATCGTCTACGCCTTCATGCAGGCCACCGGCATGGTCAACGACCATCTGGTCACGTGCTTCTGCCATCAAAGCTGCGCCGGAAGGCATCGTGCGCCGCGCCTCAAAGTCAAATGACGGCCAGGAAAAGTCCCGCGCCTGAAGGTTCCGCCCGCGTCTGGCAGCGGATGTTGTCGGGGCGGCGGCTCGATCTGCTGGACCCCTCGCCGCTGGATATCGAAATCGCCGATATCGCCCATGGCCTCGCGCGCGTCGCGCGCTGGAACGGGCAGACCAGCGGGGCACATATTTTCTCGGTGGCCCAGCACACGCTCTTGGTCGAAGCCGTCATGCGCGAGCAGACGCCGCGCGTCGATGTCAGAGTGCGGCTTGCGGCGCTGCTGCACGATGCGCCGGAATATGTCATCGGCGACATGATCTCGCCGTTCAAGGCGGTGCTTGGCGGCGACTACAAGGCGGTGGAAAAGCGGTTGCTTTCGGCGATCCACATCCGCTTCGGACTGCCGCCGGTGCTCAGCTCCGAGATCGCACTGCAGATCAAGGAGGCCGACCGGGGCGCGGCATATCTCGAGGCGACGGAGCTTGCAGGCTTTGCGCAAGCCGAGGCGAAGCGCCTGTTCGGCCGCGATCCCGGCCTGCCGCTGGCGACCCGGCAGGATTACCTGACACCCTGGACGGCGGCCAAAGCCGAGAAACGGTTCCTAGCGCGGTTCAAGATATTGCATCCATGAACGTCATGCCTTTCACCACCCCGCGCGCAGGCCTATATTCGAGACAACCGAAGGAATGTCATGATTCACGTCTGCTCGCTCGCCGCACTTCCCGACACCGTCAAAGCCACCGGCGCCAGTCACGTCCTCACCGTGATGGCCAATGTCGATCAGGTGCAGCGCCCGGAGTCGGTGCTTCCGGCCAATCATCTCAAAGTGGCGATGGACGATATCACCGAACAGATGGACGGCTTCGTCGCACCTTCGGATTCGCATATCGAGCAGGTCCTGAACTTCGTGCGCGGCTGGGACCGCAGCGCGCCGCTGGTCGTGCACTGCTATGCCGGCATCAGCCGCTCGACCGCGAGCGCCTTTGCCGCCGCCTGTCTCGTCAATCCGCATCGCGATGAAATTTCGATCGCGCGGCAGATACGAGCCGCCTCCCCGATCGCACAGCCGAACCGGTTGATCGTAAGTCTGGCGGACAAGGCCTTGGGGCGCGAGGGGCGCATGCTGCGCGCGCTCGACGAAATGGGCCCGGGCAGCATGATGGTCGAAGGCCGGCCGTTCCGCATCGAACTCGACTGATGTCCTTGAATGGCGCCAGTGCCGCCGAATTGAAGTTCCTGCATCATCTGCGGCAAACTCGATCAGGAACTTCAAATCGACAAGCGGCACTGGAATCAAAATTCTTGCTAGTGTCCCTTCGGCTCTAACATTCGCAAGAGAGCTAGCTGCAACGGGATGCGAATGTTAGAGCCGGGACACTAGATGAGTGAAAAGCTTCTGACGCCGGTCGAAATCGGCCTGACTGCCGCAATCGTCGCGATCGAAGACAACGAGCCGCTGATCCTCACCGCGTCCGGCAGCGATGGCGACAAGCTCGCGGGGCTTCCGTTCGGCCCGTTCGATGCGGTATCGCACCGCACCTTCGAGATCGGCCTGCGCGCCTGGGTGGAAGAACAG
Organism: Bradyrhizobium sp.; assembly: GCA_041495185.1. Lineage (GTDB taxonomy): Bacteria > Pseudomonadota > Alphaproteobacteria > Rhizobiales > Xanthobacteraceae > Bradyrhizobium. The sequence continues at coordinate 3,035 of JBGQCE010000128.1, read as the reverse complement.
GCGGGATTGCGGCTGGGCTATGTCGAGCAGCTCTATACGTTCGGCGATCGCGGCCGGCATACCCAGGCCGGCGACATCCATGTCGCGTCGATCGGCTACCTTGCGCTCACGCGCGCGGCCGATAACGCCGCGCGCGCGCCAGGTGCTACCTTTGAGCCCTGGTACCGGTTTTTCCCATGGGAAGACTGGCGTGAGGCGCGGCCCGGCATTATCGAGCGCGACATCTTTCCCGAACTGACGCGCTGGGCTGCCGGGAGCGAGCAACCGGACACGGCGCGCGCGCTGAGCCGCAAGGATCGCATCCGGCTGTATTTCGGCACCGAGGGCGCGCATTGGGACGAGGAGCGCGTGCTCGACCGTTACGAACTGCTCTACGAAGCAGGACTGATCGAGGAAGCGCGACGGGACGGACGTCCTGCGGCATTGGCGCGCAAGGCGATCCCCAGTCTCGGCGTGTCGATGCGCTTCGATCACCGGCGAATTCTGGCCACGGCAATCGCGCGGCTGCGCGCCAAGCTGAAATACCGTCCGGTGGTGTTTGAACTTTTACCGCCCGAATTTACACTCACTGAGTTACAACGGACCGTGGAAGCGATCTCGGGGCGGCATCTGCACAAACAGAATTTCCGCCGGCTGGTGGAAGCCGGCGCACTGGTCGAACCTACCGGCGTGATGTCGACACAGACCGGTGGGCGGCCCGCCGCGCTGTTTCGCTTCCGCCGTGAGGTGCTGCAGGAACGGCCCGCGCCGGGCCTGCGGGTACGCGGACGGCACTGACGGCCGGACGGCATGGAAGAGTTGACGCGGTAAGCCCTGACGCCGGGCCGATCGCATGGAGGCTTGATGATCGGTTCACCGTTCGTAATTTTTTCACTGGCGATTGCCATCGTCGCGTTCATTGTTGCGCGCAAGGCAATCAATCAGGTCGCTGCGTTGCGTGCGCGGCTCGACGCGATGGAGGCCACCGCGTTGCGGGCGAGGCCTGGCCCGCTACCGCTCACACCGCTTCAAGAGCTTGAGCCAACGCTCGCAGTCTCATCGCCTGCCGGACAACCGGCGGCGGTTGCCGATGCCAAACCCCTCGCGCCTGCCGCGGAGGACGAGACCGCTGCGGCGATCGCCGCCACCGGCGGCACGGCGATGCCGCTGCCGCTTCCGCAACCCCAGCCCGGCTTCGAGGAACGCATCGGCACCCGTTGGGTGGTCTGGGTCGGTGGCTTGACGCTGGCGCTTGGCGGTTTCTTCATGGTCCGCTATTCGATCGAGGCCGGGCTGCTCACGGACCTCGCACGCACATTGCTCGGCGGAGCATTCGCGCTGGCGCTGCTTGCCGCAGGCGAATGGACCCGGCGCAAGGAGAACATCTCCGCGATCGAGGCGCTGCCGATCGCCAACATTCCTGCGATCCTCACCGCCGCCGGCACCGCCGTGGCTTTCGCGACGGTCTATGCCGCCTACGCGCTGTACGATTTACTTGCGCCCGCAACCGCATTCATTCTGCTCGGAATGGTGGCGCTGGGCACGCTCGCCGCGGCGCTGCTGCACGGGCCGGCGCTGGCGGGCCTCGGCATTGCCGCAGCCTTCATCACGCCTATATTGGTTTCTTCAGAAAAGCCGGATTTCTGGGCACTTTACGTCTATCTCGCGATCGTCACCGGAGCGGCTTTCGGGCTTGCGCGGATCAGGCTGTGGCGCTGGCTCGCCGTCACCACCATCGCGGCCGCACTGCTCTGGACCTTCCCCTGCCTGCAATGCGGCCCGTCGATGGTCGCACCCCATGAGTTCCACGTCGTCGCCGGCTTTGTTCTCGCAGGCCTGCTGGTGGTGTGCGGATTCGTGTTCGGCCCGCCCGCCGATGAAGGCCGGATCGAGCCGGTCTCATCCGGTTCGCTCGCAGCCTATCTGCTGGGCGCAACCATGATCGTGCTCGCGAGTGTCCACGCCGACGCTGCCATCACTGTGTTCGCGTTGCTCGTGGCCGGCACATTATTCGTGGCATGGCGCGCGCAGGCCGCCACCGGCGCGATCGCCGCTGCGGCGTTCTTCGTCTTCGTGGTGTTTGCCGAATGGGCGGTTCGCGGCAATCCGGACATGCTGGTGCTGCCGGGCGGCCCGCTGCCCGGCATCGGTCCCACTGCTACCGATGGCTCGGTCTCGTTGCATCTGATGACCGCCGCGATTTTCGCGGCAGGCTTCGGCGCCGCAGGATTCCTGGCGCAGGGCCGCTCGGTCAGCGCGATCATACCGGTGATATGGTCGGCTGCGGCGGTGTTCACGCCGCTGGCGCTATTGATCGCGCTGTACGCCCGCATCGCGCATCTCGATCGTTCGATCCCGTTTGCGATCCTGGCGGTGGTGCTTGCCGCGGCCTATGGCGCTGCGACCGAAATTCTCACCCGGCGCGACAACCGGCCGGGATTGCCGATTTCGATTGCGCTGTTCGCCACCGGCACGCTCGGCGCACTGGCGCTGGCGCTGACCTTCGCGCTGGAAAAAGGCTGGCTCACGATTGCGCTGGCGTTGATGTCGATGGGTACCGCGTGGATTTCCATGCAGCGGCCGATACCCTTCCTGCGCTCGCTGGCCGCCATTCTCGCCGGCATCGTGGTGCTGCGGATCGGCTACGAGCCTCGCATCGTCGGCAATGCGGTCGGCACCACGCCGATTTTCAACTGGCTACTGTGGGGCTATGGCATTCCGGCGCTCTCGTTCTGGATCGGAAGCATCTTCCTGCGCCGCCGCGGCGACGACGCGCCGCTACGTGTCGTGGAGGCGGCGGCGATCCTGTTCACGGTGCTGCTGGCGTTCACGGAAATCCGGCATGCCGTGAGCGGCGGGGACATGTACCGCGCCTATATTTCGCTCACGGAGTTCGCGCTGCAAGTGTGCGTCGCACTCGCTATGGCGATCGGCCTGGAGCGGCTGCGGATCCGCACCGGCAGCATCGTCCACAATGTCGGCGCGGTGTTGCTCACGCTGTATGCCGGGCTGGCCACGGTGTTCGTCCTGATGCTGCTGGAGACGCCGATATTCTG